>JALUJC010000246.1 GCA_027053375.1 Caldifarciminota bacterium | reverse complement strand
GGAAAACCCCACCATATCCGGATCATCCTGCAGAATCCGGAGCAGTTCCTCCAGCCTTTCCGGATCCCCCCAGGTGTGGGTATACGCCTGGAAGTAGGCGAAGAATTTCCGGATCCCCCGGCGGGCGTAGTGTGTTTTCCATGTGTGAATCTGGGTGCGCAGATCCTTCGCACCCATGCCCGTTCCGGAACCCCAGGCATCGCAGTACAAACACCCCCGGCGTGCCAGGGTTCCATCGCGGGTGGGACAGGTAAAGGATGCATCCAGCGGGAGTTTCCACACGCGTTCCCCGAACCGGTCCCTGTAATACCGGGAGATGCGGTGAATCCACCCGGGTCTCATGGGTGCAGGTGTGGGGGGAGAAACCGTTTGCTGCCACCTTTCTGAAGCCAGATACCGGGCCGGCGGGGTGGATGGGAGATCCGGCGTCCCAGCGGATCCATCCAGAACCCTGAAGAGGGGGTGAGGGTCCGGGAGGATGTCGGTGGGGATTCGTGTACGGCCACCATGCCACCGGAGTCTGCCAGCCAGAAAAACCATACATTCAGGGATTCCGCCAGGGCTCCATAAAGATCCAGGGTCTGTCCCACCCCCGGTGGGGGCCAGGGACGCGGTCCCACCAGGGCGACCCACAGCGAGTCGCTGCCGTCGGTGATCTGGAAGGCCCCATCCGGTCGGCTGGCACGCACGGTCATAGCCGAGAGGCGAACCCATACCCCCTCATACCATTCGTGCATCAGGGTGCTCAGGCTGGAGACCGTCAGAGGAACAGGAGGGGAGAGCTGGCCCGCGGTCCAGAGGGTTTCCGGCGTAAAAACTGTGGTGTTCAGGGTCTCCTGTACAACCCCGTGAAGATGAAGGATCGTGCCACGTGGAAGGCTGCTCGGGGTATGGGCCAGGATTCCCCGCCAGATCCCGGTCTGGTCCAGGTCCCGGAGCAGGAGAAATCCGGTCCCGGCACCGGCGGCCACCACCCCCTCAAAACCCACCCGACGTCCCGCAAGCGTGCTGCTGTCCGAGAAAGTGAGTTGAAGCTGAAGGGCATCGGCGTGCCCGGGGATCAGGGCAGAGGGAGGATCGGTGGATTCCTGCCACCGTGCCGCCAGTGCCTGGAGATACTGGTCCGTCAGGGTGTCATCCAGGATCAGCACCAGATGTTCATCGTTGGCGTATGTTCCGCTGTAGGTCAGGTTCCCGGAGCCAGTGAGCACCGCAGCGGTGGTACCCGCAGGTGTGGTGCCCCGTGTTTCAGCATCCAGAAGCACCACTTTGTGGTGTAGAATTCCGGTGAAGGCATCCGCCGCGACCCAGGCAGGCGGGGACCATGCACGGCTGCCGGCACAGGTGGTGTCTCCCTCCAGGGTCCAGGCTTCGCTGTTGCAGCTGCTGTGGTAGGAACCCGCGTCAAAGAGGGCGGTGATCAGGACGCCACGGTCCCAGGCGTGGCGCAGGGAGTCCGCATAGGCCCCCAGGCTGAACCAGTACTGCATCAGGTGCACATCCGTGTGTGCGGAAGCCATCCGATGCGCGAGGAAGCGTACCAGGCTGTCGGTGGTGGTGTCCGGGAAGAAGAGCACATACACGGGGCGGCCCTGGACCTGCACACGCCGGGGAGGGCGGAAGGGTTTCCGTGATCCAAAGCGCGCCGCGAAGGTGTCGGGTTGAGGTCCCGAACTCCCCCACATGATCTCAAATTCGCCGCGAAAGATGGACGCAAGACCGGTATCCTGAATCACCAGCACGTTGTTGGCATCCTGGGGGGCACTGGAGAGGTTATAGGAACCGGTGACCACCACGGCATTGTCCACAATCATGAACTTGTGGTGCATCAGCCCCGTATTCCAGCGGTTGAGGCCGACCCGATTGTGGATCACAGGGATTCCTGCATTTTTCAGGGCGTTGAAATAGGCTGTGGCTGTGGTGTCCACTGCACGCTCATCTGCCACAATGCGGACCTGTACACCCCGGTTGTGGGCGGCGATCAGGGAATCCACCACCTCCCACCGGTTGATGCTGTAGATGCAGAAGTCCAGACGACTGCTGGCCTGGGAAATCCAGTTCAGATAAACCGTGGAAAGGTCTACGTTCCCCTGCGCCGGAAGAAAGCGGGCCACACCCTGTTCCACACTTCGTGCAAAATAGGCCTGGAAGGGAAGCGTGAACAGGGTCGCGATCAGGATCCCTTTCATCGAAACATGATTCCTGTAAGGATTGCCAGGAAAAGGCTGTAGAGACCAAACCACCGGAAACGACGGGGCAACGTGGTCCGTTTCAGGATCCAGAGAGCAAGCCAGCCGGTCAGAAATGCGATCGCGAAGGACATCAGGTTCACGGAGGAAAAAACAAGGGATCCACGAAGGAGTTTTAACCCCCAGGCGCCGGCCATCAAGGGTGCTCCGATCAGAAAGGAGAAGAAGAACGCCTGCTCCGGCTCCAGCCCCAGGTGAAGGGCTGTGGTGATGGTGGTCCCGCTCCTGGAGATTCCAGGAAACAGGGCCAGAATCTGGGCGATCCCGATCAGGAATGCACGAAAAGGCGTGAGGGGGTGGTCCTGCTCCTCACGCCTCCAGAGTGAGACCAGGATGAGTCCGTTGAGCAGGAAGGTGAAGGGGAGCACCCCGGGGTGCGTGAACACACGGTCCATCGTATCTTCCAGCAGTAAACCAACCACACCGGC
>JALUJC010000245.1 GCA_027053375.1 Caldifarciminota bacterium | reverse complement strand
GGGTATACCCACCATGGGGCGCGGGATGAAAAAGAGATGATGGGGCTTCAGGAACGCCTGTTTGATCAATGGATCTCCCATTATCACTGAGCCTTTTCCTGGTGCTGCTTTTCCTCTCCGCCCTTTTCTCTGGTGGCGAAGTGGCCCTGCTGATGCCCCCGCCCGAATGGCTGGCCCGGAAACTCGGCCGATGGGTGCTCCCCCTGGTTCAGGTTCCGGAAGCCGTGATTCTCCCTGTGCTGGTGGGGAATACCCTGGTGAATGCCTATCTCGCGGCGCTGTTTGACAGTCTGACCCGGGGCTGGTGGCCCCCCAGCGTGCACGAGTTGCTGGCCGCTCTTCTCGTTTCCCTTCTGGTGTTTCTGGTTTCGGAACTCCCCCCCAAATTGCTGGCGTACCGTTCACCTGTTCTGCTTGCCCGTCCGGCTGCACTGCTGATTTATCCTGTGGGCTGGCTGTTGAGCCGGATGTTCCGTATCACGGGGCGGGTGGAGGGCGGGGATCTTCGGGAAGATCCCCGCCAGGTGCTCTCCACCCTGCGCAGCTGGGTGGAAGAATTACAGGATGTGGGGGAACGGGAACAGGCAGACCTGCTGGAAGCGTCATTGAATTTTCTGGAAGGGGTGGTGGGGGATGTGATGACCCCCCGTCCCCGCATTGCCGCCATTCCCCGGGGTGCCGATCGTGAAACCATTCTGGATCTCTATCGGCAGACCCGTCATCATTCCTATCCGGTGTATGAACAGGACCTTAACCATATCGTGGGTATTTTCAGCGTTAAGCGATTTCTCTGTGGCGAATCCCCGGTGCTCCCCCCCCAGTTTGTGGTGGATACCACGCCGCTGGTGGAGTTGTTTGACCAGTTTCGCAAGACCCGCCATCCCATGGTGGTGGTGGTGGATGAGTATGGAAACACGCGGGGAATTGTGACCCTGCGGGATGTCATCCGGCATTTCGTTCGCCAGACCCGCGAGGAAGATCAGCGGGATCGGGGACCCAGGGTGAAGATCCTGGACGCGCAGAGTGTACTGGTGCGTGCTGATATTCCCCTGGATGAGGTGGAAGGACTGCTGGGGGTGACCTTCCCGCCGCTTCCCTATGAGACGCTGAACGGATTTCTGATCAAGGAGTTCCGACGGATTCCGGGCGAGGGGGATGTGCTGGAGTGGAAGGGGCTCCGGTTTGAGGTGCTTCAGGCCGAACCCACCCGGGCACGATGGGTCAGGATTACCCGGAGACGGACAGGAGAGACCCGGGTATGATGTGGGAATGGGGACTGCTGATGATGCTTGGAATTCTCGGGTCCATGTGGTTTTCTGCCACGGAGATGGTCTTTATTACCCTGGATCCATCGCGCCTGAACCAGGTGGTTTCCGACCGCATGGCGCACTGGTTCAGGAGTCGTCCTGAGGAGGTCTTTTCGTCCATCCTTTTCGGGAATAACCTCGCCAACGCCCTGGTGGCCATCGCCATGACGGCGGCACTGCTGGAACAGGGGCAGGGGACCGCACGGGCGGTGTTGTTCTCAGGTGCGGGGTCCACCGTGTTTATTGTGGTGTTTGGGGAAATCCTGCCCAAGATGCTTGCTCGGCGTCACGCAGCGGTGCTTGCCACCTGGTTGTTTCCAGCCCTGTATACCTTCGGGAGGGTGGTGGGTCGGGCGATTTTCCCGCTGGCCAGGTGGATGGAACGACGGGTGGGAGGCGCTCGCAAAGAGTTGCTTTCTCTCCGCTTTTTCTGGAACCTGATTCGTCTTCGCCGGACCGAACTGGAACGTCAGCTTGCCGCCAGTCGTGTGCTGGAAGAGACCTGGCAATTTCTGGAACAGCCGGTCGCCGCTTATACCATTCCGGTCTTCCGGATGGTTCGCGTGGCTTCCGATCGGGACCGTGCCTCGTTGCAGGCGTTGCTTTGCCGGATTCCCTGGCAACGCCTGTTTGTGTATGAGGGGCGCCCCGATCAGATCCTGGGGGTGATCCATGCCAAGGATTTGCTGGAAGAAAACGGTGCCTGGACGCAACACATCCGTCCGGTGGCGCAGGTATACGAGGACTGGCCTGTGTCCCGTGTACTGCAGATTTTCCGTACATCCCCCACCTCCATTGCACTGGTGTACGATGAATTTGGACATCTCAAAGGATTTGTGAGCGACGAAATTCTTTTTGAAAACCTGCTTTCCGATCTCTATCCACAGGAAGCCTGGCGCGATGGAGAAGTGGTTTCCACCTTTGTTCTGCTGAAGAGTCTGAAACTTCGTGGGCTCCCCATTGAGGGGGAGGACACGGAGACACTTTCCCACTGGATCCTCCGTCATCTTGGGGAAGTCCCCTCCCGGCGGTCCTTCCGGATTGGCCGGCTCCGCTTTGAGGTGGTGGATCGCACCCCCACCCGCATTGAACGGGTCCGCATCTGGGCCGGCGGAATGTTTTCCCGGGCGTAACTTTGTAAATACGCTGTGTGTGAAGATTCCCCGGATATCCGCAGGGTATCCCGATCGTTCAGGCTTCATTAAGAAAAAGTGGGATCCAACCCCTGATGAAAGTTCGGGGTCGTATATATATATATATATGCTGAGATTTGTGGAGAAAAAGAGTCAAGTTATGCAATTCTTGAAACTGTAGCTTTTGAAAGAATCTGAAACAACCAGGTCAACACGGAATGAAGATCTGCAGAAACAAGG
>JALUJC010000244.1 GCA_027053375.1 Caldifarciminota bacterium | reverse complement strand
GGGCGACACAGGTGCACGGGCGCTGGGGGGAGGTGCGGGGGCTGCTCACCTGGACCTTCTCCTGGGAGATGGGAGCGGCGGCGGTGATGGCGCTGGTGGCGCTGGTGGCGGTGCCCTGGATTCCGGGCATGACGCCTGAACGGCACGCCGGCCTGCGTCTCCTCCTGCCCCTGCTTCTGTTCAACGGCTGGAACGCCCTGCTGATCTTCACCCTCCAGGGGTTGAAGCGCATTCCCCGCGCCCAGTTTCCCATTCAGCAGATGCTGGTGGTGGGGGCCTATGCCCTGCTGTATCTTCTGACACGGCTGCATCTGCGGGCCGCCCTGGAGGTTCAGGTGCTGGCATCCCTGGGCACCCTCGGGATCCTGGGGTTCTGGGTGTACCGTTTCCTCCCCCGGGAGGTGTTTTCCACCCCTCCCACCTTCCGGGTGCGGGCCTGGATGGCCTCGGCGGTGCCCCTGTTTGTGGTGGGCACCCTGTTCACCCTGAACGCACAGATTGACGTGCTGATGCTGGGGGCGCTGCGCACCTCGGAGGAAATCGGCCTCTACCGTCTGGCCAACCGCCTGGCAGGGTTTGTGTCCTTCTTTCTGCTGGTGGCCAATGCAGTGATCGGTCCCCGCATCGTCCAGTTTCATGAACGCAGGGACTACACCGCCCTGCAGCGTTTTATCCGAACCAAGATCCGCCTGGCCTTTCTGGGATCGGCCGCCCTTGCCGGGGTGTATGTCCTGCTGGGCCGGTGGATCCTGGGACTGGCGGGACAGGCCTTTCGGGCGGCCTATCCCACGCTGATCCTGATGTCCCTGGGTCAGCTGGTGAACGTGGGGGCCGGATCGGTGGGCTGGATCCTGTCCATGACACGCAACGAGCGGGACCTGATGGTGGGGGTGGGGGCAAGCGTGCTGCTCAATGTGGTGCTGAACCTGCTGCTCACCCCCCGCTACGGCTATTTCGGCACAGCCCTGGCCACCGCCCTGGCCATGATGGTGTGGAATGTGATCCTGTCCTGGTTTGTGTGGAAACGGTTTCGCATCCGGGTGTCGGTGGTGTGACCATGGCGGCTGACGCCCTGTCTCCGCCGCTGACCTTTCTTTGCGTGGGGGCACCCAAAACCGCCACCACCAGCCTGCACTATGCGCTCAAAGCCCACCCGCAGATCCACATGCCTTTCGGGAAAGAGGTGGAACTGCGGGAACCGGGCGATCGGCTTTCCGTGTCTGGGTGGAGGCGCATTCTGCGGGAACGTTATGCCCTGGATCTTCATCGTCCGCCCCCCGGCGGGCTCCGGATGGGGCTGGTCAACCCCCGCTTCTGGATGGACCCTTCCTTCGCGGCCTACCTCCGGAACAGCTTTCCGGAGATCCGCATCCTGGTGGTGCTCCGGGATCCCGCGGACCGGCTGATCTCCCACTATCTGGAGCACCTCCAGCGGGATGAACTCCCCCTCTCCTTCCCGCACTTCCTGGAGGAGGCCTTTGATCCGGATCGCCTGAATGCGGTTTTTGACCCCGCACTGCGTATCCACAGCGGGAACGTGTTTGCCCACCTTCCCGCCCTGATTGCACGCGCCAGCCTCTATGCGCGGGTGCTGGGAGAATACCTCGCCCACTTCCCCCGGGAACAGATCCATATTGTGGTGTTTGAACGCCTGATCCGCCAGCCGGAAACCACCCTCCGCCCGCTGCTGCGGTTTCTGGGGGTGGAGCCCCGCCCGCTCCCCCTGGGCAGGCGCCACAGCCGGGAGGTGACACGCCGGCCCTGGATGCGGTGGTGGGCAGACCTGGTGCTCCGGGTGGGGCTGGGTATGCAGCGCTTCTGGCCTGTGCGGAAAGCGGTGAAATGGACGCTGGGAAGACGGGTGTACGACGTGTGGTACTGGCTGGAAGAGCACCGTCGCAGGGCGCGTGACCCGGGCATGACGCATACGGAGATGCGCCGCCTGCTCCTTCCCCGGTTGCGGGAAGACGTGCAAACGCTCTTCTCCCTGATTGGTCCCATCCCGGAATGGAAGGACTGGGATGTCTGAACCGCGCGCGGTGATGTTTCTGGCCCACACGGCCGGGATCGGGGGAGCCGAACTCGCTCTCCTGGATCTGGTGGACGCACTGCGTACGCACACGCCATTCCGCATCACGGTGGTGGTGCCCGGAACGGGGTTTCTGGAGTCCTCCCTCCGGAAGATGGGCGTAAACGTGGAGCTCCTTCCCCTGCCGCTCGCGGTAAGCTGGACCTCCTCCCTCCTGACAAACCTGAAGGCGCGCCTGAAACATGGATCCACGCTGGGAAAGCTGGGGGTGCTGCTCCGCAAACACCGTCCCCGTGTGGTGGTCAGCACCACCTCGGTGCTCTGGGTGGGCGCCTTTGCCGCTGCGCTGTGGCGCAAACCCCACGTGTGGTGGATTCACGAGGACCCCTGGGCCATGGACTACGCCTGGATCTTTCCGGAACCCTGGCTGCGCCGTCTTCTGCGAAAGCGTCACACGCACCCGGTCTTCGTATCCAGCCACCTGCGACAGGTCTGGGAGGAACACATCCCGGAACTCCGGGGGCACGGTGAGGTGCTCCCCCAGTGGATTCCTGTTCACGAACCGTCCGAAACCCGTACGGTGCTGATACCTCCCGATGCCTTCCACCTGGTGGTGGTGGGGATGTACCACCCCCTCAAGGGGCAGGCCGATGCGGTCCGGGCACTTGCTCGCCTCCGGCAACCGGGACGGCCGGTTCACCTGTGGCTGGTGGGGGACGGTCCGCTCCGGGGATCCCTGCAGGAGCTTGCCCGTCAGCTGCACGTGGAGGACCGGGTCCACCTGACGGGGGTGGTCCCTCCCGACCAGGTGGCGGCCTATCTCCGGCAGGCCCACCTTGTGCTTCATCCCTCTCACCAGGAATCGTTGGGGCGCAGCCTCCTTGAAGCCATGGCGCTGGGGATGCCTGCGGTCGCGGCCGCACTTCCGGTTTACCGCTCGCTGGGCATGCGTCATCGTGTGCAGGCATGGTTCTATCCCCCCGGCGATGTGGAGCGCCTGGCGGAAGCGGTGACCTTTCTTCTGGCGCACCCGGAGGTTCGCGCACGCATGGCCCGGGAAGGGCAGCGCTGGGTTCGGACACAGATCCCGGACCTCACCCGCGGCGTGAAGGCATGGAGGGAACTTCTGGAGGCGGTGGCTCGTGGATAGGCATCTCTCTCCTTCCAGGTTTGACCCGCCCCTCTCCTTTGTGTGTGTGGGGGTGCCCAAAGCCGGCACCACCAGCCTGCACGAGGCCCTGAAGCGCCACCCGAACCTGGTCCTGCCCCGGGGCAAGGAAGCCCCGTTCTTCCTGCAGCCTCCTGCGCAGCGCACCCCGGACGCCTGGGCAACCTTTGTGCGCGAGGTGTTTCCCCACACGCGCGGGGTGCTGGGTAAGATCACACCGCAGTACTGGTATGACCCCGACATGCCGGAAAAACTGGCCGAAGCCTTTGGGACGGCACTGCGGATTCTGGTGCTGCTGCGGGATCCGGTGGATGCGGTGCTTTCAGCCTATCGCATGCATGTGCGGCGCGGGGAGGAGACGCGTCCGCTGTCGGTTTTCCTGGAGGAGGGGTTGCGTGACCTCCCTGCTGCCCGGTCCCGGTATGACCTCCATCTTCCGGCGGCGGCACGGATCCTTGCGGGTGGAGAATATGCCCGGATCCTGCGGCGCTATCTGGAGGTGTTTCCCCGGTCGTCGCTGTATGTGGGGTTCTTTGAGGTGCTGGTTCAGGATCCGGCGGCCGAACTCCGGAAGATCCAGGCCTTTCTGGGTGTGCCGCCGCGGTCTCTGTCCTTTCCCCGTGCCCATCCGGGCGAGGTTTCCCGCCCCGCCCGCTGGCTGGCAAACCGGGCGCTGGCGCTGTACCAGCGGGTTCGGCGTCATTCCAGGGTGATCCGTATGCTGCGTGCGGTGACCGGGTCCCTGCGGCACGACCTGGCGTACTGGGCATACACCCATCAGGCGATTCGCGACGTGGATGCGGAACTTCTTTCGCCTGAAGCGTTTCCCCGTCTGGAAGCCCTTTACCGGGAGGAGGTGCACCGCCTGGCGAATCTGCTGGGCCATCCCCCTCCCTGGCCCCGCTTTTTCCCGGAATCTTCCCCATGACCCGACAGAAAAACCGTCCGATCCTGGTAACCGGGGCACACCGTTCCGGCACCACCTGGGTGGGCAGGATGCTCTGTGCGGGCGGAGAAGCATGTTATCTTCACGAGCCTTTCAACCCCACTCTGCGTGTCGCCGGCTGGCTGTCCTGCCGGTTTCCCTTCTGGTTCTACCATATCCCGCCGGGGGGCGACCTCCCGCCGCCCTGCCGGGCTGCCCTGGATCGGATGCTCCGCCTTGTGTATCCCGCACGGGAAAAGCTTGCACTGGTCCGCTCACCGGGCGATTTCCGGCTGTGGTTGCAGCAGGTGGTGGCCAGCGTTCTCTGCCGTCGGAGGGGGAAACGCCCCCTTGTGAAGGATCCCATCGCCCTTTTCAGCGCAGAATGGCTGGCGCAAACCTATGGCATGGCGGTGGTGGTGATGATCCGTCACCCCGCAGCCTTTGCCGCCAGCCTGAAGCGGTACGGCTGGGATTTTGATTTCCGTCACTGGTGGGTGCAAACCAGCCTGATGGATACGCTGCTGCGTGATCTTGCACCGGAAATCCAGGCACAGATTCGCGACACACGGCCCATCGTGGAACAGGCCGCCCTGCTCTGGAAAGGCATCTATTCGGTGGTCCTCCAGTACCGGACGCGCCACCCCGACTGGATCTTTCTGCGGCATGAAGACCTGACCCGGGACCCCCTGACGGCCTTCCGCGATCTTTACGGGCGGCTGGGGCTCACCTGGAACCGGCGCGCAGCGCGCATCATTCGTGCACACGCACGCCCCGGGAAGCGCGCACAGGATCCCTTTTCACTCCAGAGGGATCCCGCCCAGACCCGGAATGCCTGGCGAACCCTTCTGTCAGAAGAGGAACTTGCCCTGGTGTATGAGCGGACCCGCGAGATCGCCCGATCGTTCTATCCCGCATCTTCCTGGGGATGAACACACGGGAACTTGAAAATCAACGCACATGGCTGTATCTTTATCGCGGGCGGGTACGCCGGAGGCAAACCGGCGGTTGCAGGAGGGAGAACGATGACGCAGGATGGGGGTCATGCCCTTCGTGTTTCGGTGGCGCTGTGCACCTACAACGGTGCGGATTATCTTCCCGCTCAGCTGGAAAGTCTTGCCTCTCAAACGCGCCTTCCCGACGAACTGGTGGTTTTTGACGACGCCTCCACGGACGACACCTGGCGCATCCTGGAAGCGTTTGCCCGGCAGGCGCCCTTTCCCGTGCGGCTCCACCGCAACCCACAACGGGTGGGCTATTCCCGGAACTTTGAGCAGGCCATGAAGGCCTGCACGGGCGATGTGATCTTTCTGTGCGACCAGGACGACGTGTGGCTTCCTGACAAGATTGCGGTGATGCTGCGTGCCTTTCAGGCGCCGGACCGCCCCCTGGTGGTGGTGCACGATGCCTATCTCACGGACGCCGAACTGAACCCCAGCGGGTTCCGGGGCTACCAGCAGATCCAGGACGGGCGCTTCACCCTGGACATGTGGGTGACGGGGTGCTGCACAGCCTTTCGGGCGGAGCTGCGCCCGCTGCTCTTTCCCATCCCGCACGGGGCCTTTGACCACGATGTGTGGATCCATCAGGTGGGACGCGCCCTGGGACGGCGCAAACTCCTGCCGCAGGCGCTGATTTACTACCGGCGGCACGAGGGCACCGCCTCCCACTGGATCCAGGATCCCAACACCAAAGTGTCCTTTGTGAATGTACTGCGGCACTACGTCCCCGCCGATCCCCGGGTCTCCATCCGGATCCGCCTGGACGGGGTGGCGCTGATCCGCGAGCGTCTCCTCCAGACAAAGGAACACCTGATGGGGGTGCTGGGTGGATCCACCGCCCTGCAGGGAATTCTCGCCCGACTGCGTCGGGAGGAGGAGGCCCTACGTCGTCGCCTGCGGTTGCTGGAACACCCCTTCGGGCTGCTGCGGCTGCCCGGGGCGGTCCGCATGCTTCTGCGGGGAGATTATCGGTTTTTCACGGGGGTGTGGAGCTTCGCCAAAGACGTGTTGACCGTATGACCCGCCCAAGGCTGGACAGGCCCGCACCTGCAGGCTATACTACATCCAATCAGATCAACAAGGGCAGAAAAACATGCATGATCTCGTAATTGTGGGTGCGGGTGGATTTGGGAGAGAAGTGCTGCAAATCGCCCTGGATCAGAACGAAGAGAAAAAGCACTGGAACATTCTTGGATTTCTAGATGGGAACCCTGATCTCCATGGGAAGGAGATTCAGGGTTTCCCCGTGCTTGGCGGAATGAACTGGATAGAGCGTTATCCACAAACGGGCCTCGTCATTGCCATTGGAAATCCTTTAACACGTAAAAAAGTTACAGAAACCCTGACGTCACACGGAGCACAACATTTCCCCGTTTTGATTCACCCCAACGCATGGATCGGGCGAAATGTAGAGATCGGAGAAGGAACCATCATCTGTTCAGGAAATCAAATCACAACGGATATTCGCATCGGACGTCATGTGATCCTGAATCTGAACTGTACGGTGGGGCATGATGCGGTGATTGAGGATTTCTGTACGCTTTATCCCGGCGTTCATGTTTCCGGAAATGTGTATCTGGAAGAAGGGGCAGAAATTGGGACCGGAACAGCGATCATCCAGGGAATAAGGATTGGTTCATTCACAACTGTGGGTGCCGGTGCCACGGTTGTGAAGGATCTTCCTCCGAACGTGGTAGCGGTGGGCGTTCCGGCGAGGATTATAAAAGAAAAACAATAATACATAATGGCGGAATTGACCCCCCCTCTTGATTTCATCTGTGTTGGTGCGCCGAAGGCGGGAACGACCACATTATATTATCTTTTAAAAGCCTCAAGGGATATCTGTTTACCCTATGGAAAAGAAAATCCGATTCTGCATACAAGGCCCTCAAAAGGAGTGTGGAGTACATTCGTCTCAACAAATTACGATAGAAAATGTAAAGGACTACGGGGGAAGATTGATCCTTCCTACTGGTACACATCGCAATTCCCTCGAATACTATCCTCTATCTTTCCAGAAATTAAGATTGTCATTATCCTTCGGGAGCCCTTAGAAAGGTTCATTTCCCATTACAAAATGTTGGTCCGGAGAGGTAAAATACAACACAATATAGAGGAGTATCTGCACAACGTTCTTCATAATATTGAGACATTGAGAGATAATTTAGACCCATCATCTGACACCATGGGGGCATCAGCACTTTTATCCAGCGAATATCTCAGAATAATCAGTGAGTATCTTCGCTTTTTCCCTGAAAACCATATTCTTATACTATTCATAGAGGATTTCAAGGATCCATCTCGCATTGGGAGGTTGATTGCGAATTTCTTAGATATACCCCTCTTGAGCGTAAATCATATTCCCCAAAAACATTCGGGTGAAATTTCGAGAAAAAAAATAATTTTGTGGAAAGCGTTCAAAACGCTTTATGGTTTACCCCTCATGCGATCTATAGGCAGAAAGGTTATTCCTTTACGATATAGGAAAAGGATACTTACACAAGTGGGCGAATGGATCGTTGAACATGAAGGAGAGATTCTCATCCCCAATTCTTATGTAGCGACGGTTAGGGAATATATCGAGAAAAAGAACCGGGGGTTAAAGCGTGTTATAGAACGCTCTCGCAGGCAGTTTCCTGAATGGGTTGAAAGGTATGCGTAGCACTCGAAGGAAAGAAATTCACAACACTGCAATTCTGCCTCCAGATGTTAAAATTGCTGGGAATGTCTATATTGGTCCATACGTTGTTGTGGGTCACAGTGTTTATCTGGGTAGATCTGTTATCCTCCATGAACATGTCGTCGTGCGTGACAACGTTTGGATTGATGATAATGTCGAAATCTTCCCTTTTTCAGTGATTGGGAAAATCCCCAAAGGAGCGGGAGCCACTTCTCGCCCGATTCAGTACACTCCAGGCGTACGGATTGGCAAAGGATGCTCTATTGGTCCTGGAGCGGTGATCTATCAGGATGTGGAAATTGGACCGCATACGCTCATTGGGGATGGGGCCTCTATCCGGGAACAATGTCGCATCGGCGAACGCTGCATCATTGGCAGACACGTGACGCTGAACTACAACGTTCGGGTTGGAGATGGCACCAAAATCATGGACCATGCCTGGATGGCCGGAAACATGGTGATCGGCAAAAATGTATTCATCTCGGGTGGTGCGCTCACCGCCAACGACAATCGAATCGGAAAGGCGGGATATGTGGAAGAGGAGATTGTGGGACCGACGATAGAAGACGAAGCGGCCATCGGGCTGGGGGCAAAATTGCTGCCCGGTGTTCGAATCGGTCGGGGAGCGGTGGTGGGCGCGGGGGCCGTGGTGACCCGGGATGTTCCGCCCTATACCGTTGTGATGGGCGTGCCTGCGCGGGTGGTCAAACACATCGAGAAGGATGATGCGTAAAGAGAAGCCTCGCATTATTGAATTGCCGAAAATTTCGGACCCACGGGGGAATCTGACGTTTATTGAGCAGAAACGCCATATCCCCTTTGAGATCAAGCGTGTCTATTATCT
>JALUJC010000243.1 GCA_027053375.1 Caldifarciminota bacterium | reverse complement strand
CGGTGTCCGGCAGCACCGCACGCGTAAGGTGAAGCCGGATGGGCATCTCAAAATAGGGGGCCTGGGCCGCAACCGAATCCTGCTGCACCTGCCGGATCACCACCTGCAGGGTCTCCCCCCGGGAAGTCCAGCTGTACAGGTAATAGGGGAATCCCGGTGAATAGACCCACTCCTGGAAAAACCAGGAAAGGTTCTGCCCGGACACCCCCTCCATCACATTCTGGAAGTCCTGGGTCACCACGTTGGCATAGGCAAACTGCTGTCCATACTGCCGCAATCCTGTAAAGAAAAGCGAATCCCCCAGCACCCCCCGCAGCATGTGCAGCACCAGCCCCCCTTTGGTGTAGGTGTTGCAACTGCTGAACAGACTGACGGGAGGAACAATGGGATAGTTCCAGTAGTTCATGCCATAGTAGTCCCGGCAGGAACCAAGATAGAAATTCATCTCATTCTGGATGTAGCCGTCATAGGCTGCGGGGTTGGAGGCGCTGTCCCGGTGGCCGATATAGAGCGCTTCGCTGTATGTGGCAAAGCCCTCGTTCAGCCAGATGTGGGTAAAGTTGTCCAGGGTTACCCAGTCCCCCCACCACTGATGCGCCAGCTCGTGGGCGATAACCCAGTCATAACCGGTGGAACCGGCCAGGTTCATGAAGTATGCCGTCAGCGTCTGGTTCTCCATGGCCCAGCCCGACGTCACACCGGTGTGCCCGTATTTTTCCTGGATAAAGGGGTACAGCCCGTACACATGGGAGAAGTACTGCAACATGTCGGGAAGATGGACAAACTCCCCCGCCACCCTCGTGGACTCCGACCGCAGGAAATACTGCTCAATGGGCAACAAAAACGTGTCAATCTGCACCGTGTCCCGAATCAGCACAAAATTGGGGGACGCTGCAAAGTGAATCAGATAAGAGGCAATGGGATACTGCTCCTGCCAGTGATAGATCCAGCGACCGCCCACGGTGTCCTTGCCCACCAGCACCCCGTTGGCACCCACCACCCAGCCCGCCGGCACGTTGATGTGGAAGGTGAGGGTGGCCTTGTCGTCGGGCGCATCATAGCCAGCAAACCAGCGCCGCAACCCGTAGGGCTCGTCATCCGTGAACACCACCTGCTGAACAGAATCGTAATACATCCCGCCTCCAAACCAGCTCCCGGACGGCGGGGTTCCATGGTAGTACACCTCCGCCACCACGGGATCGCCGGTGGTGACCACAAAACGAACCGTGTCGATATGTCGGGTGTAGGTCCAGTTCACCCCGTTCACCACCACACTGTCCAGGGTCAGGGAGGGATTGAGCATAAAATAAAACTCGGTGTTGATCCCCTGACGCGCGTAGGTAATCACGTTGTGGCCCACAATCTGCAGACCCCCGCTCACATCCACCTGCAGGGTCATGTCATAGGAGAGCACATCAAAACCATGGGCAGCCTGTGTACGAACAGGTGCAGGAAGTTTCCAGGGAATCACCGGTTCCGGGATCCCCAGCCTGGAAGGGGAAGGAATCCCCAGCATCAGCCAGACCATCCAGCCCATCATGCACGCCTCCTCTGGTTCAGATCACGGGAGAAGGCAGGAACTGCCGTCCCGCGAGAAAAGCCCACCGCACCGTGTCCATCACATAGGGCGCCAGCACCGATGCACGGACCCAGTGACTCAGAGGTGGGACCTGTTTGATCATCAACAGCAACCCGCCGCTGAACAGCACCCCTTCCATCAATCCCAGGACGACTCCGAATATCCGGTTGAGCAGGCCCAGCCCACTCCAGTCCAGCACATAGGAAAACACTTTTCCCAGGAGGATAAACAGCACATACACGGCGAGGAAACCTCCCACATAGGAAAGAAGTGGAACCAGGCTGGAGTCCCCCAGGAAAAACGAGAAAAAGCGCGAAAACCGCGGTGCCATGGCACCGGCGCTTCCAACCGCGGCCACCACCCCCACCATCATGAAAAACTCCTTCACCGCACCGCGCGCCCCGCCACGCATGGCAAGGATACCCAGAATAGCCAGGATCCCGAAATCCACAGGAGAAAACGTCATGGACGCAACACGACCTTCACCGCTTCCTGCCGTTCAATGGCGGCAAATCCCTCCTCAATGCGTTCCAGGGGAAGCTCATGGGTGATGGGGGAAGCGAGATCCACCCGGTTGTTCCGGATCAGGGATTCCGCCTCTACCCAGGTGGCGAAGATTCGCCGGCCATGAATACCCACGATCCGGGCGCCTTTCAGAATCATGTCTGCCCAGTCCAGAGCAAAGGGTTTGCTGGGCAGTCCCAGCAAAGAGACGGTTCCTCCGTTCCTCAACGAGGCAAAACCGTCATGAAAAGCCGCCGGGGCACCGGAGAACTCCAGCCACACGTCCACACCGGTCCCCCCCGTGTGGTCCCGAACCCACGCGGGCAGGGAGAATTCGGTGGGATCCAGCACGGCATCCGCGCCCAGCTTGCTGGCAAACGCCCGGCGTACCGCACTGGGCTCCGCGACCCAGACCCGTGCCGCCCCGAAAGCCCGCGCCACCTGAATCCCCATCAATCCAATGGGCCCTGCACCCGTAATCAACACGGTCTTTCCTTCCACATGTGCCTCTGAAACGGTGTACACCGCATTCCCAAAGGGTTCCATCAGGGTGGCAATGCGAAAGGGAATGTCCTCGGGAAGTTTCCAGGCATTTACTTCG
>JALUJC010000242.1 GCA_027053375.1 Caldifarciminota bacterium | reverse complement strand
GCTGTGGCTGGCCAGCCTTAACGGAAGTGTGCGCGGACGGTGGGTGAAATCCACCGGGGAAGCCCTTTCCCGTCAGCTCTGGCTCGGGGGCTTTGCGGGGCCCTATCCCTGGATGGTCGGGGGCGGTGTATCGCTGGAGGACCTGGCTTATCTTCGGGACAGATACGGCCGGTCGGACACGCGCCTCGCGCTCTTCAGCGTGTACCTTTCCCGGGAAGGCGGGACGTGGGACCGGGTGCAGGTGCAGTACGATTTCGGGCGGTATGGGGGGCAGGCCGCCTATAACGCGACCCTGGCGCTGGGCCGGAGTTTCCCCTGGGGCATGAACTTCGGGGTGCAGGCCTTTCGGGTGTGGCTGCCCGCCGTGGGGCAGAATCCTCTGGTGATCCAGACGTACGGGGAATGGGCCCTGACCCCGCAGCTGTTCGTGAAACCCTACGTGGCCTGGCAGCGGTCCTGCCGGGATGCCCGGCTCCTGTGCAAAAGCGTGGGAGAGGACGGATGGAGCCTGAACCTGGTGGTGGCCTGGGAACCGGCGTATCTTTCGGGCGTGTATCTGGCGGTGAACCGGATGATGCAGGGAAGAATCCGCACTGAACGGGGCGTGTTCAAGGTGCAGTGGGGCATTCAGACCGGATGGTGAGGGAAACTGTACGGGAGATTTTGTGTAGAATGCAACAAACCACCCAACAGGGAGTTCATCATGCTCGTTGTGGAAAACATCACCAAAACCTATCCCGGCGGGGTTCAGGCCCTGCAGGGGGTATCCATGGAGATTGCCCCGGGCGTGTTCGGCCTGCTGGGGCCCAACGGGGCGGGGAAGACCACCCTGATGCGCATCATCGCCACCCTGCTGGAACCGGACGAAGGCCGTGTTCTGTTCGACGGCCTGAACGTCCACGAATACCCGCAGGAACTCAGGCGCCGGCTGGGGTATCTTCCTCAGGATTTCGGTCTGTACGACCACATGCCTGCCGAAACATTTCTGAAACATTATGCCGAACTCAAAGGGTATTCCGGGAAAGAACGGGACGAAGCCGTCCGGAACCTGCTGCAGCTCGTGCGGTTATGGGAAGTGCGGAGGCGCAGGCTCGGGTCCTTTTCCGGGGGGATGCGGCGCCGGTTCGGGAGCGCCATGGCCCGGCTGGGCGATCCCGGCCTCCTGATCGTGGACGAACCCACCGCGGGACTGGATCCGGAGGAGCGCCGGCGGTTTCTCCGGATCCTCTCGGAGATCGCCGAGCGCCGGGTGGTACTCCTCTCCACCCACATTGTGCCGGACGTGGAGGAGATGTGCCGGGAGGTGGCCATCCTCCATCAGGGCCAGGTGGTGGCCCGGGGCACCACGGAGGCCCTGATCCAGCCCCTTGCCGGAAAGGTGTACGCCACCCGGGTGCGCCGGGAAGACATCCCCGCTCTCGCCGAAACCCACCGCCTGCTGAATCTCCGCATCCATCGGGGGGACATGGAAGCCCTGATTTACAGCGAAAGCCTGCCCGGTGAGGCCTTCCGACCGGCGGAGCCCACCCTGGAAGAGGCCTATTTCTTCCACACCGGGTTTTCCTATACCTGAGGGGAGACCATGAGAAACCTCCTGCGTGTGGTTCGTGCCGAATGGGCGTACTGGCGTCACACCCGTGCGCTTTCTTTCCAGATGGGGATCTTTTTCCTGCTTGGATTCCTGGTCAGCGCCTCCGAAGCGGTGCGTATCAGCGCCGAAGCCACCTCCGTATGGAAGAACAGTCCTGTGTCGGTCATCCAGGGCGTGGTGGTGGGGCTGCTGTTTTCCCTGTTTGCGGTGGGGCTATTCTTCGGCCGGGCGGCCGCCCGGGCCTTTGAAGAAGGGGTGGCCGACTGGGCGTTTGTGGTGCCGATCGCGCCGGTGTCTTTCTTCTGGGGGAAATTTCTGACCGCCCTTTTGCTTTCCGCGGCCGTGGTGCTGATGTTCCCGGTGGGCATGGAGGTGGGAGCCCACATGCCCTGGGTGGATGCCGACAAGGTGGGTCCCGTCCGCCTGGACGCTTATCTTGAAGCCCTGGGCGCCTTTCTCCTTCCCGGGATTCTCTCCCTCGGAGGCATGCTTTATGCCCTCGCCTTCTGGAAACGCACCCACCGGGCCGCCATCGCCGGGGGGGTGATGCTCTTTTTCCTGTTCATGCTCACCGGCCTCCTCCCCTCCAATCTGGAACTCCGCCGCCTTGCCCTGTGGACAGATCCTTTCGGTATGAGCTGGCTCCGGGAAGTCACCCGTTACTGGACCCCCGCCGAACTCAACCACCGGTTGTTCCCCATCCAGCCAGCCTTCGTACTTTCTCGCCTGCTCTGGGCAGGGTTGCCCCTGCTTGTCCTCACCTTCCAGTCCCTCCATTTCCGGATGGTCCTCCCCCTGCGGCGTGAACGGCAGCGCACCCCGGAATCGCGGGAAACGATCCAGCAGACCGGGGCGGGAACCGTGCCACCCGCCCCCGCACATCCTTCGCGGTTGCGCAGGATGTGGGCACACCTTCGCCTGGCGTTTCGTCTGCTGCAGGCCTCCTTCGTGTTCCGGGTGCTGGTGGCGGTTTTCTGGCTGGCCACCGTGTTCAATCTGGTGTTCTTCCTGGTGCTGGGGAAAGGTCCCTATGACCAGGTGGCCGTTCCCACCACCGCGAACATCGTGATGCTGATGAGCGGAAATGCCCTCCTGCTG
>JALUJC010000241.1 GCA_027053375.1 Caldifarciminota bacterium | reverse complement strand
TCCTGCGGAGGTGGCGGACCTGATCGCTGAGGTGTTATCCTGAGACCATGATGCTCCTGCTGTGGGGTGCGCTGATCCTGGGGTTTGCCCTGCTGGTCTGGGTTCTGTTCCCGGATCGGCGCACCCTGCGGGAGCGGTGGTGGGGCGGGGGACTCTTCTTCTCCGGGATGCTCCTTGCCCTGGCCTTGGTTTCCCGCATGGTTCATCCCCCCACCCCCTGGGCCGGCCAGCTGGGAGAGCATCTGAGCAACGCGTTGATCCACTGGCTGGGCTGGCCTTTTTCTCTGTGGCTGACCCTGTTTTTTCTTCTCCTGGGGACCGTGTTGCTCTGGAAAGGGGCCCATTCCCGAGGACTGGGCATGAGTGTTGCGTTCCTGTATGTGGGGCTCTGGGGGAGCCTTCTGCTCCCCTTTTTTCTTCATCGATGGCAGGGTGTGGGGATCCTTCCCGGGCGGCTTGCGGGCTCCCTGAAATGGTGGCTTGGTCCAGTGGGTGGACTGCTGTTGCTCAATCTCCTGCTTTTTGGGACCGCCGCTCTGCTCCTTCATGCCTGGCGCGGACATCTCCGATTTTCTTTTCCTTCTCCCTCTTCGCCTCCATCCCCGGATCAGGCTTCTTCTCCGGGTAAGGAGCTATCCGTTACACCCCCTGCTCCTCCTGTTCCTTCTTCTTCCCGCGGGAATTCCCCCCGTTCTTCCTCCTCAAAAGAGGTCACTTCTTCCACTCCTCATCCCGTGGAACGCGAGCTTCCCACCCCCACAACGGACCTGATCCGGCTTCTCAAGGACCGGGTTGAAACCCACAAACTCCCTCCTGAGGTCTATGAAAAACAGGCCCGTATTCTGAAGGAAACCCTTGAAGAATTCGGCATTTTCGGGAATGTGGTGGCCTACAACCCCGGTCCGGTGGTGACCCGCTACGAATACGAACCGGCCCCCGGGGTGAAAATTTCCCGCATCACCCAGCTTGCGGATGATCTTGCGCTTCGTATGAAAACTTCCCAGATTCGCATCGTGGCTCCTCTTCCCAACAAAGGAAGCGTGGGCATTGAGGTCCCCAACCCCCAGCGGCATACCGTTGCTCTGAGATCGCTGGTGGAACAGGAGGCCTTCCAGCAGGATCCTTCTCCGCTCAAATTCGTCCTGGGGATGGATCCCGCCGGCCACCCGGCCTATACCGATCTCTCCGGGATGCCTCACCTGCTGATCGCAGGGGCCACCGGCTCCGGGAAATCGGTCTTTATCAACACCCTGATTGTGAGTATCCTGCTGCGAACCCGCCCGGAACAGGTTCGGTTCCTTCTGGTGGATCCCAAACGTGTGGAACTCTCCTTCTATGAAGGTGTCCCCCATCTCCTGATGCCTGTGATTAAGGACAGTTACTCTGCGGTGGAGGCACTCAAACAGGCCGTGCGCTGGATGGAATATCGCTACAAGTTGCTTGCTGAAATGGGGGTCCGGGACATCACCGGCTACAACCAGGCAGTGCAGGGGTCCGAGCGTCCTCCCATGCCCTACCTGGTGATTGTGGTGGATGAATTTGCCGATCTGATCCTGACCACAAGAAAGGACATTGAGGAACCG
Organism: Caldifarciminota bacterium; assembly: GCA_027053375.1. Classification (GTDB taxonomy): domain Bacteria; phylum Hydrothermota; class Hydrothermia; order S141-80; family S141-80; genus JALUJC01. Next base: position 7,127 of record JALUJC010000241.1, on the reverse strand, counting down.
CTCGCCCGGTTGGCGCAGATGGCGCGTGCGGTGGGTATCCATCTGGTGGTGGCCACCCAGCGTCCTTCGGTGGACGTGATCACCGGAACCATCAAAGCCAACTTCCCGGTTCGCATCGCATTCAAAGTCTCCTCCAAGGTGGACGCGCGGACCATCATGGATACCCCGGGTGCGGAAAAACTCCTGGGGAAAGGGGATATGCTGTTTCTCCCCCCCGGAGAATCCGACCCCATGCGTCTTCATGGGGCGTACATCTCTGAACGGGATATCCGCAACCTCACCGATGCGCTGATCCGCCAGGAGCTGCTCCATCGGCTGGGTGAACACTTCCACCATCCGCCTGGACTGGAACGGGTGGTGAACAAACTGATGAAAAAGGGACATCACATCGCCCTGACCCGGTCGGATGAACCGGGGCTGGATGTACGATTCGAAGAAGTTGTCCGTATGCTTTCCACCGTGGTTCCACTTCCACGGACCGAGGTGGAACGCATCCTCCGAACCTTCCGGGATCAGTACTACCGTCCAATTCCGGAACTGGAGGCGGCGCCTGTTCCCATGCGACGGGAATGGTCCGCCCTTCCGGAAGATGAACAGCAACGTCTGGTTCTGGAAGTGCTCCGCATGGGTTGGCGGCAGGACCGGAGAAGAATCAGCGACCAGCAGGTTGCCGAGACCCTGAACATGCCTCTGGATCAGGCACGCGAACTGCTGTTTGCGCTGGAGGAACGGGGCTGGATCGGCCATCGTCAGGGCAAACGAAGGTACACCTGGCGGATCCTGATCTCCCCTGAAGAAGCGAGGGAACAATGGGAAAGAAACTCCTGATTGTGGAATCTCCCACCAAGGCCCGAACCCTGAAACGGTATCTCAAATCCGTGGACGTTCAGGCCACCCTGGGACATGTTAAGGACCTTCCTCCAACACGGCTGGGGGTGGACCTGGACTCATTTGAACCCACCTATGAGATCCTGAAAGGGAAGAAAAAGGTGATTAAAGCCCTGCAGGATCAGGCGAAAAAAGCTTCCGAGGTCTACCTGGGGACCGACCCCGACCGCGAGGGTGAGGCCATCGCTTACCATATCGCGGAGGAGCTGAAAAAGGTTCGGCCGGACCTCCCGCTCCACCGGGTGCTCTTTTACGAAATCACGCCGGAATCGGTAAAAAATGCTTTAAAAGAACCGGGGACCCTTGATCTGCGCAAGGTTGAGGCGCAAAAAGCCCGCAGAATTCTGGACCGTCTTGTGGGGTATCAGGTGAGTCCTCTGCTCTGGCGGATCCTGCGACAGCGCAACCTTTCCGCCGGCCGCGTACAAACCGTGGCTCTGCGTCTCCTCTGTGAGCGCGAGGAGGAGATCCAGCGATTCAAACCCCAGACCTACTATGTGGTCCGCGGTGTATTTCGCAAAGACGGCATCACCTTTGAGGCAGACCTGGTGGCCCCCACTGCCCGCGGTGCCCATCCCCAGAAAAAGCTTCCCGACAGGAAAGAAGCCGAGGCGCTGGTCGCCCGGCTCTCCGGAAAAGCCGGGACGGTGGCCATGGTGTCCACCCGGGAACAGACCCTCCAGCCTCCGCCACCCTTTAAGACTTCCACCCTTCAGCAGGATGCCTCAAGCCGCCTGGGCTTTCCCGCGGGCCGGACCATGCGTCTGGCGCAACGCCTGTACGAAGGTGTTCCCATCCATGGAGAGGAACGTGGACTGATCACCTATATGCGCACGGACTCCGTTCGACTGGCCACCAAGGCCGTTCGTGCCATCCGGAGCTGGATCAAGAAAACCCTGGGGGAAAAACTTCTGTCCCCCCGGGTCCGTCAGTACAAAGACAAAGGCCGAAACATCCAGGGTGCCCACGAAGCCATCCGTCCCACAGATGTCCGTCTCACACCGGAGCAACTTCAGGGCCAGCTGGAGACACCCCTCTGGAAACTCTACGACCTGATCTGGCGCCGAACCGTGGCCACCCAGATGGCCGGTGCCCGGATTGAGAAACGCCCGGTCCGTATCCAGGTGGAAGACGCCCACTTCTTCGTGGAAGGTCTCCGGATGCTGGAACCGGGGTTCCTTCATATCTACGGGAATCCCCCCAGGGAAGTCCCTCTGCCCGAACTGCGGGAGGGGGACACCGTGGAGGTGGTGTCCCTGCGGATGGAGGAAAAGCAAACCCAGCCGCCACCCCGCTACTCGGAAGCCACGCTGATTCAGACCCTGGAGAAACTGGGGATCGGACGACCTTCCACCTATGCCCCGACCCTGGAAACCCTTTATGAACGTGGGTACATCACCCGGGAAGGACGGGGGCTTCGTCCCACCGATCTCGGGATGACCGTCTACCGGCTCCTGATCCCGGCATTTCCCGAAATATTTGACGTGTCTTTCACCGCACGCATGGAGGAAAATCTGGACCGGATTGAGGAAGGGGAAGCCGACCGGCAGGAGGTTCTCCGATCCTTTTACCAGGCCTTTTCCAGCGTGCTGGCCTCGGTCCAGGAGCGGATTGCTGAACTCCGGAGTTCCGTGCAGGAAACCCTGGACGAACACTGTCCGGAGTGCGCCGCAAAAGGAATTGAAAGCCCCCTGGTGATCAAATGGGGGAAATATGGTCGTTTTATCGCCTGCTCCCGCTTTCCGGAATGCCGGTACGCTCGTCCACTCACCTCAGGAATTCCCTGTCCGCAGTGCGGGGAGGGACAGCTGGTGGAACGAACCGGAAAGCGGCGCCAGCGGTTCTGGGGGTGTTCACGTTATCCAGCCTGCACCTACACCACCCGGGGACATCCCCTGGATCGTGCCTGTGAGGTGTGTGGCTATCCTCATCTTTTCCAGCAGGGGCGGAAGATCTTCTGTCCCCGCTGCACACTGAAAGAAAACCCGCCATCCAGAGGTGCGAAGGGCCGAAAACGGTCACCAAAGGAGGAGAAAGCATCATGAAGGAGACCGTGGATCTCTCCATTATCGGCGCAGGACCCACGGGGTTGTTCGCAGCGTTTTACGCCGGACTTCGCCACATGCGCGTCCGCATCTTTGATACCCTTCCGGAACCCGGAGGGCAGCTGACGGTGCTCTACCCCGAAAAATACGTCTACGATGTGCCCGGGTTCCCCCGGATTCGGGCCCGGGATCTGGTCAAAGCCCTGAAAGAACAGGCCGATGCTTATCAACCGGAGTATCACCTGGACGAACAGGTGCTTCGTCTGGAACCCTCCGAAGAAGGATACCGCCTGCATACGGCGAAGGATGTGTATCCCACCCGTGCGGTGCTGATTGCTGTGGGCATCGGATCCTTCACACCCAACACCCTGGATCGACCCGGTATCAAAGAATACGAAGGTCGGGGGGTGCTGTATTTTGTCCGCTCCATGGACGAATTGCGGGATCACCGGGTGCTTGTGGTGGGAGGTGGAGATTCTGCGGTAGACTGGGCACTGGGGCTGGTTGGGATGGCCCGGGAGGTCACGCTGATCCACCGGCGTCAGGGCTTCCGTGCCCATGAAGGCAGCGTAAAAGCGCTCTTTGAGAGCCCCGTGAGGGTCAAACTTCACTATGAACTCAAGGAAGTCCGCGGTAATGGGGATCGTGTGACCCAGGCGGTGATCTTCCAGAACCAGACCGGTGAGGAGGAGACGCTGGATGTGGACACGGTGATCCTGGCCCTGGGCTTCAAGGCCAACCTGGGACCGGTGGCCGAATGGGGTCTGGAACTGGAAGGCCGGCACATCAAGGTCAACGCCCGGATGGAGACCAACCTCCCCGGCGTTTACGCTGCCGGTGATGCAGTGGCACAGGAAGGCCTCGGAAACCTGAAATTGATGGTTGTGGGATTCGGCCAGGCGGCCATTGCAGTCAACGCAGCCGCCACATACCTCAATCCTCAGGCCCGCCTCTTCCCGGGACACTCCAGCAACCAGGGATAGGAATCCACGCAGCTGAATGACGGGCGAAGGGTGACATCACCCTTCGCCCTGTTCTATTACTGCACCCGACGATCCTGCCAGATCCGGGTGGCCATTCCAAGCAATCCAAATTCCCAGAGCAGATGGCTTCCCCCATAGGTCATCAGCGGCATGGGGAGACCGGCCACGGGGAACACCCGGAGATTCATCCCCGTATTGAGCAGGAAATGCAGAGCAAACAGCAATGCTGTTCCTCGCAGCAACAGTTGATCCCCGGGCAGGGGACAATCTTCTGCAGCAAGCCACAACATGCCCACCAGTGCAAAGGAAAGCAGCAAAAACACGGTCACCCCAAGGAATCCCCACTCCTCTGCAAAGGAGGAGAGCACAAAGTCCGTGTGGGCTGCAGGCAAGAACTGCAGATTCTTCTGTGTTCCCCGACCATACCCCTTCCCCAGAATACCCCCTGATCCCAGGGCGATCTCCGCCTGCCGTGTCTGCCACTCACTGCCCAGGGGATCACGCTGATGCCCAAGAAACTGCACAATCCTGTCCCGCTGATAGGGTTTGAGCATGCGGTTCCACAGAAGGGGGGTCAGCAATCCAGCCAGGGTTGCAATCAGTGTAAAGGTCAGCAAATAAGCTGTTCCATAGCGAAAACGAAGAATCCCCAGTACGCCAAGAACCAGCACCACCCAGAAAAGGACCGGAATCCAGAGCGTCAGTGCAAGAAAAGGGAAGAAAACAAGCGGAAGAAACAGCCGACCGTCATAACCGGCCAGAAACGCCACGCCCATCACCGCAATGGCCAGCACCCCCGCCGTGGCCAGATCGGGTTCCATCAGAATCAGCAGGACCGGAAGGGCCGTCAGCAGCACCACCGTACCCAGCGCAGATAATTTTCGCTTTGCCAGGGAAGTTGCCACCAGAGGGAGCAGGAAAAGCTTCATTCCCTCGGAGGGTTGATAGTGCACGGGACCCAGAGGGATCCAGCGGTGAACCGCGCCTCCACCCAGAGCCAGGACCGCGCCCAGAAGCAGCAGATGCACCCCATAGCCTGCCCAGACCACTTTCGGGCGAACGTCGGGCGACCATGCGCGAAAAAGGGCAAACACCCCGAGGCCGAACAACCCGTACGCCCCCTGACGGAGTGCAAGCCCATGAGATATACTGGACAGGGTCAGCAGACCCAGCGCGAACAGCAGCAGGGCCGTACCCAGGAGCACCCAGGATCGGGGTTCAGGTCCTCTCATGTCCCGAGCACGGCCCCGCCATCGGATCCATCAGGGATAGATTCCACGGATGCGTGTGGCATCCACCACCCGCTGGATGGCCAGGATATAGGCGGCCGTCCTGGGCAGCACTTTCTTCTGATCCACAATCTCAAACACCGCGTGATAGGCACGCTTCATGATGGCCTTTAATTCACTCTTCACCCGTTCCTCATCCCAGAAAAAGGAATACAGATCCTGGACCCATTCAAAATACGACACCGTGACGCCCCCGGCGTTGGCCAGGATATCCGGAAGAACCAGGATCCCTTTGTCATGGAGAATCCGATCTGCTTCCGGCGTGGTGGGACCATTGGCCGCCTCCACCACCATCCTGGCCTGGATTCGATCGGCGTTCTCCTCGGTGATCTGATCCTCCAGTGCGGCGGGAATCAGGATATCACAGGGCACTTCAAGAACATCCGCGCTCCCCATTTTGTCACCATCCGGGTAATGAACCACACTTCCTGTTTCACGCTTGACTTCCAGCAACTTCTGAACGTCCAGTCCCCGGGGATTATAGATTCCGCCCTGTGAATCTGAAACCGCCACGATGGTGGCACCTGCTTCGTGGAACAGACGCGCTGCAATACTCCCCGCATTCCCGAATCCCTGGATGCTCACCTTTGCATCGTTTATGTTCAACCCCACACGGGGAAGTGCCTCCAGGGTCACGTAGAGTGCACCCTGGGACGTGGCTTCGTTCCGACCCCGGGAACCACCGATTTCGATGGGCTTGCCGGTCACCACTCCGGGCACGGAATATCCCTTGTGCATGGAGATGGTATCCATGATCCAGGCCATCACCTGAGGATTCGTATGGACATCGGGCGCAGGAATGTCCCGGTCCGGCCCAATAAGAATCGAAATCTCGGTAGCAAAGCGACGGGTAAGACGTTCAAGTTCCCTATGAGAAAGCTTCCGAGGATCCACCTGAACCCCCCCCTTGGCGCCGCCAAAAGGAATCCCCACCACAGCGGTCTTCCAGGTCATCCACATGGCCAGCGCACGTACCTCGTCCAGGGTCACATCGGGAGAATAGCGGATCCCTCCCTTCGCAGGTCCCCGGGCAATGTTGTGCTGAACGCGGTATCCGTGGAATACCTCAATTCTACCATCGTCCATCTCCACAGGGAAATGCACGATCAATTCCCGTTTGGGCTGGGAGAGAACGCGACGCATATTGTCATCCAGCCCCATGGCCTCCGCCGCTTCAAAAAACTGCCGCTGGGCCATCTCCCAGGGATTGGTGCGATCAGGACTCATCGTTCACCTCCAGGTTTGGGTACGGTTCCCGCAGGATCCCCCGGTACACGGGACGACGCAGGCCCTCCTGATAGATCCACGGATCCTGTGATTCCTGATCCAGCGCATTCCGATACATCCATGCTTTGGCGTCCAGGTTGTCCAGATAGTGAAGGACGTGGGCCTCAAAGGTTCGGGGTTCCACCGGGGATCCCCATTCCTGCAAACCGTGGTGGGCCAGAATCATATGGAGGACCTCAAGCCGAAGGGTCTCCGGGAAGGCCACCCCGCGCTCCCGCAGCAACTGTATGGTCCGGTCCACCCGTCGCGCGCCGAGATAGATATGGCCCAGCAATCGTCCTTCATCCGTATAGCCAAGCTCCGGGAAATAGGTGAGTTCGTCCATCTTGCCGATGTCATGAAGCACCGCACCGGTCACCAGAAGATCCTTCCGGATCCGGGGATCTTCCGCCGCATAGGCCCGGGCAAGTCGCACAAGGCTTACCGTATGCTCCAGCAGTCCTCCCACATAGGCATGATGCATTTTCATGGCTGCAGGTGCCATACGGAAGGCCTCCCATACCTCCCGATCCTCTTCAAACAATGCAAGAAGCAGCTTCCTCAGAGGGGGCGTCTCCACATCCCGGATTGAGGAGAAAAAAGCCGATTCCAACTCGGAGAGATTCTGAGGGGTAAAAGGGACCAGATCCCGATAC
>JALUJC010000240.1 GCA_027053375.1 Caldifarciminota bacterium | reverse complement strand
CCTCCGTGCGCTTGCCGACGAACTGGGCGTGAAGGCCGGGAAGTTGATTCACCCGGTGCGTCTCGCGCTTACCGGTTTCACCGTGGGTCCCTCCCTGTTCGCGCTTGTGGAGGCACTGGGACGGGAACGGACCCTGCGACGTCTGGATCTGGCGATAGAAAGGCTCCAGAAAGGTCAGGTGGAGGTCAACACCCCCTCATGATGTGTGAGGTCTGCGGTCTTCGGGAGGCTGACCATCTCCTGGTGGAGGTGGTAGGAGTGGAAAAGCACAAGAAACACGTCTGTCAGAACTGTGCCTTTCGCCTGGCTGTGGCAGTCCCTGAAGAAAAACCCCTGGAAATGGTGTCGTATCCAGCTTCAGAAAAGCGTGAAGAGCAAAGCGGCCGGCCTCCGGAGCGCATGGACCTCACGTGTCCCCGTTGCGGTCGATCGTACATTGATGTGAAGAAAACATTCCTCCTGGGATGTGCTGAATGCTACTATACCTTTGTGGAAAATATTCCCCGGTTGATTGAGAAATTTCACGGGGCGGCACACCTTCGCTACAGGGGTGCACCCTATACCCATGACCCGAAACGCCGGGCGTTAATGGAAGAGCGTACCCGTCTGCTTGCAGCGCTTGAGGAGGCAGTCGCTGAAGAGCAATTTGAAAAAGCGGCGAAAATTCGTGACCGCATACGACAGATTGAAAAGGAGCTGGGATGGACCTCATCCACTTCCTGAAGGAACATACCCCACGCTGGCTGGAAGGAAACGGACAGTATCCTGAAATGGTGGTGTCCACCCGTTGCCGCCTTGCACGTAATCTGGAAGTCTTTCCCTTCCCCCACATGCTGGACGAGAAGCAGCGGGATGAAGTATGGGAGACCGTGATGGACGTGGTGCAGGGCATCCCCCATATGCAGGAACCCCGGGTTTTCCAGGTTCTGGAGCTCAGCGAACTGGAGCGTGCATTTCTGGTGGAACGAAGGCTGGCCAGTGTGGACCTGGTGCGTTCCATGACCCGTGGCACCGGAGGGGTGGTGTCCTCAGATGAAACGGTTTCCCTGATGATCAACGAGGAGGATCATCTCCGTCTGCAGGTGATCCTTCCTGGATTTCAGCTTGATGAAGCCTGGGCCACGCTCAGCGAACTGGACAGGGATATGGGAAGCAAAGTGGAATACGCGTACTCTGGCGATTTCGGGTTTCTGACCACCCATCCTTCTAACCTCGGCCTTGCCCTGCGTTGCTCGGTATTGCTTCACCTTCCAGGCATCGTGCTTTCACGAAAGCTTGAGGCGTTTGCACGGCTTCTTGCAGATCGGCAGCTTCTGCTTCGCGGATTCTATGGCGAATGGTCCCGTGCGCTGGGAAACATGTTTCAGGTTTCCTCCCGTAGAACCCTGGGGGTCACCGAGGAGGACATGCTGGATGAGTTCCGCCTGGCTGTGATTCAGATCCTGAATATGGAAAAAGAGGCACGTGAAGAACTGCAAAAGGAACACAAAACCGCCCTGGAAGACAAAATCTATCGTTCTCTGGCCATTCTGAAAAGTGCCCGCATGATCACCTTCCAGGAAGCATCCCTTCATCTTTCCTTCCTGCGTCTCGGGGTGGGGCTGGGATTGCTGCTGGATCTTCCCGTTCAGGTGCTGAACGAGATGCTGATGTTCGGGCAACCCGCCCATTTGCAGATTCTATACGATCATTCCATGGACAGCGAAGAAAGGGATGTATTGCGGGCACGCTATTTCCGGACCAAACTCACCAGCCTTCATCTGACATGATCCGGGTCCTGGTCCTCTCGGACCTGTCCGCCGTACACACCCCGCGTTTTGTGGAAGCCCTGCAGAGACGTGGCCTGGAGGTGGGGTGTCTCTCTCTTGAGCCCTTTGATCCGGTGGCATACCCCTATGGAATCTATGTAAAACCCCGGATTCCCTTCCCTCTGCGTGCCCGCTACATCAGTTCTGTGGACCGTGTTAAGCGCGCGGTGGCCCACTTCCATCCGGATGTACTGGTTCCCATTCACCTGCCCAACTATGGTCTGCTTGCCTGGCTGATCCATCCGGGGGTACCGGTCTATCTGGTGGCCTGGGGATCGGACCTCCTGTATACTGCAGAAAAAACCCCCTTTCACCGCTGGGTCACCCGGCGCATTCTCCAGGCAGCCACGGCATGGAACGTGGATGCCCTGGAAATGGAACGGATTCTGATTCAGAAATACCGGATTCCCCCATCGCGGGTGGATCGCATCACCTGGGGTCTGGGCATGGAATGGCTGGAAACCACCGGAGTGCCGGAACAACCCGAGCGCTGGGACATCTTCAGTCATCGTCGGCTGGATCCGGACATGGACCCCCTCACCCTGATCCACGCCTTTCACGAAGCACGCCGCCAGGGGTATCCGGGTCGTCTGATCCTGGCAGGTGATGGCAAACTTCGTGCACAGGTTCTCCAGACAATGGCGCGGCTTCAACTTCAGACAGCGGTGGAATGGATCGGCTGGCAATCGGCTTCGACGTTGCGGGCGCGCATGCGTGAGGCGGGCATCTATCTGGCCAGCCCCCGGGTGGATTCCACCTCGGTTTCCCTGCTGGAGGCCATGAGCCAGGGACTGTTTCCTGTGGTGACCGATCTTCCCGCCAATCGAGAATGGGTGCTTCATGAATGGACGGGCTACCTCTTTCCTTCCGGGCATCCCCGGGCGGCGGCCCGTGGGCTGCTCTGGGCATGGAAAAATCCCGATCGTGTGCAGGATGCTCGCCAGCACAACCGGCGGATGGTACAGACGCTCGCACGGTGGGATGTCCACATGGATCGGGTCGCAGAACGCCTTGATGCGCTTGTTCGTGAGGTTCGCACATGAAGCCCCACGAACTGAAACTCTGGTTTCTCAAGCAACACGACCTGTTTCACTCCCTCCCGGACGAAGCCCTTCAGGAACTGGACCGACGTTCCGTGATGAAGGAATACCCTCCCCGGTCCTATATCCGTCTCTCCGGGGGAAGTGACATGGTGTATCTGATCAAGGACGGACATCTGGAGGTGGGAACCCAGGATCCCGAAGGTAAAGAACTGATCCTGGAACTTCTGGGACCCCATGACTTCTTTGGTGTTCTCTCCAGCCATCCCTCTCATGTTCCCTTTCTTCGGACCGTGGGACCCACAAAAGTGTGTATCATGCACCGCCGGGATTTTCTGGACCTGATTCGCCGTTTTCCTGACGTTGCCCTGAAGGTTTTTGAGCGACAGACCCTGCGGATCCAGGAACTGGAACGCCGACTGGAAAGCCTGGCCCTTCAGAGCACGCGCCGCCGTATTGCCCGTTTGCTGCTTACGCTTTCCGAAAAGTTCGGCGAAGAGGGAATTCCGCTCACGCACAAGGAAATCGCTTCTATGGCAGGATGTGCCCGGGAAACGGCCAGCAGTCTTCTGTCTTCCTTCCACAAGGCGGGCTGGATCGAGACCGGGAAGGGGAGAATCCGTGTACTTGAGGTTCGTTCTCTCCAGGAAATTGCTGGGGATCACACCTGACGACTGGAAGATCTTGCAGGTTCTGGCCCGATCCTTTAGCCTATAGGAAAGGTGGTAGGGATGGTACGCTGGTTGAGGTGGTTTGTTCTTTTTACTATGCTTAAGGTGGGATCTGCACAGGGTGTGGATTCCACACTCTGGCAGCTTGTGCAGGGGATCCATCCGGATACGGTTTCTTCCTATATTCTTCGCCTCTCGGCTTTTGGCACCCGTGCTTACCTCTCCGACTCCGTGCAGGCCGCACGCGCCTGGATCGGTCAGCAATTCGCTGCACGCATGGATACCACATTTGAACAGATTTTCTTCTACAGCAACACCCAGCAGGCCAACGTGATCGCCCGGAAATACGGAACCGACCCCTCGCTTCCGCGACTTGTGGTGGGTGCCCACTACGACGACCGCCCCTTTACAGGGCCGGCACCGGGAGCCGACGACAACGCATCGGGGGTGGCCCTTCTGCTTTCTCTCGCGGATCTTCTGTCCCGTGTACAGCTGGAACGCACCGTTGAACTGGTGGCTTTTGCAGCCGAAGAGCCTGGACTTGTGGGCTCCACCCAGTATGCCAACCGCCTTCAGAACCTGAACGACACCCTTTTTCTTTACGTGAACGCCGACATGATCGGGGGGGATGCCGATCTTGCCAACACCCGGATCATTGTGGAACGGGACGAGGGAGGGCTCCCTCAAAACAATGCGGCTTCCTATGCCTATGCAGACACCCTGCAACAGATGTACGCGGCCTACACCACCCTGGCCACCACCACCGGTCCCATCTATGCATCAGACTATATGCCCCTGGAAGCCATCGGGCTGGTGACCCTGGGGGTGTTTGAGGACCACTGGAATTCCACCTATCACACCTCAGGTGATGTCATCGACAGCATGGATGTGGGTTATGCCACGGAGGTGATCCGTGGGGTGGCGGCTTTTGTGCTCACACTGGCCGGATACAGCCCCGTAGAGGTACAGGAACCCCCACAACGCAGGGGGGTTTCCCTGGTACTGCGGGCAGGACCGTCAGGAGAAGGGTTGTGGATCCTGGCGCCCGAACGACTGATTCGCATGGACGTCCTGGACGGCATGGGACGTCGCGTGCACACCCGTACCCTTGGAGGTGTACAGGAACTCCGGCTCCGGCTTTCGTCTCTTCCTGCCGGAGTCTACTGGCTAAGGTTTACTTCCTATCAGGGACACTTCTGGATCCATCCCTGGGTTCAGGTATCACAGAGGAGGTAGGGATGTTGCGACGTGCCGCAGGGGCCCTGATGGCCCTCCCCATAATGCTTGGAGCCACCAAGCCCTGGCCTGCATCGGACCCATGGTCGGTCTACCGGAATGCCTTTCATCCGGTTCCCGCCCACAGGATGACCGTAAAGGGCGTGGAGGCCCCGGGCTACTGGCTCACCCGGCGTGCGCTCCATGCCGGACCCTACACCGGGCCGGCTGTGGAAGCAGCACGCGCCTTCCTTCGACAGGAAGGCAAAACCTTCGGTCTGACACCGGACGCCGTACGGAACCTCAGCCTTACCCGTGTCGTGCACAGCGATGCCGGGGATCATGTTCGCTTCCGGCAGACCTACAAAGGCATTCCCGTGTATGGCGCAGAAGTTGTGGTGACCCGACGGGCACGTGATCAGCGGATCACTTTTGTGTCCTCCCGGTATGTTCCGAACCTGGAACTCTCCCAGACCACGCCAGACCTTTCCCCCACACAGGCACAACAGGTCGCCCTTTCCCGTCTGCCTTTTCGTTCGGTGCAATCCGTGACAGAACCCGAACTGGTGGTTTATCCCCAGGGAAAGGGACGCCTGGCATGGCGGGTGGTGGTCAATGCCATGGATCCCATCGGTGACTGGGAGATGTTTGTGGATGCCCACACGGGAGAGGTGTTCTTCCTGCGCGATCAGGCCAAATATGCAGATGGGGCTGGAATGGTGTGGGTGCCCGACCCGCTCACCACTTCCCATCATTACTACAACGACACACCGGAATGGGCGGACAACAACGATGCGGACAATGATTCCCTGAACGGACAGCGGATCCTGGTCACGCTTCGCGGCCTGACCTATAACGGCACAGGCTATGTACTGAGCGGTCCTTTCGTGGATCTTCAGGATCTTGAAGGACCCACGGACGTGTTCCCCACCCCTGCGGATTCCACCGCTTTTCAGTACACAAGGTTCCAGCAGGAATTTGAGGATGTGATGGTCTACTACCACATTGATAACATCCAGCGGTATTTCCAGGACACCCTGGGTGTGTTCTTCGCCAACAACTCTGCGCAGGCGGTGGATCCCCATGGATTAAACGGCGCCGACAACTCCCACTACGTGCCGTCCTCGGACTACATCGCCTGGGGTGAAGGGGGCGTGGACGATGACGAAGATGCGGACGTGATCATCCATGAGTATGGCCACGCCATCCAGGACGACATCGTGCCCGGGTGGGGAAGCAGCCAGGAAGCTGCAGCCATGGGCGAAGGGTTCGGAGACTACCTGGCCACCACCTATTCCATGGCGGCGGACACTTTCCGCTGGGCCGATGTATTCACCTGGGACGGACACAACCCCTTCTGGCCCGGGCGTTCCTGCGATATGGACACCTACCACTATCCGCAGGACGCATCCCGTGAAATTCACGATGCCGGGCAACTCTGGTGCAGCGCCCTGCTGGATGTGATCTGGGCGCTGGATACCACCCTGGGTTACCCTCTCGATTCCGCGCGCCATGTGATGGACAAACTGGTGCTCACCCATCACACCTATCTGACCGCCTCCGCCACCATGCCGGAAGCCGCCCAGGCCATCATCCAGGCGGACCAGGACCTCTATGGCGGGACGCATCTATCCGTGATCATCCCCATTTTTGATGCCCGCGGCTTCATCAACGCTTCCAGCTATGTCCCACAAATCACCCACACGCCCCTGACCGACACGGAGGATGCCATCGGGCCCTATCCCGTCACCGCCGATGTCACGCCTGCAACAGCGCCCATTGACTCGGTGTTTCTGTTCTACTGGACCTCTCTCAACCCTGCGGGAACCACGCGCGTGGTGATGACCCTTTCCGGAGGGAACACCTACACTGCCAGCATCCCCGGTCCAGGTCAGCCCAATGTGGACATCTCCTACTACATCTATGCGGTGGATACGGCTGGAAACTTCGCAACCCATCCTGCGGGTGCACCGTCCCAGCACCACACCTTTCACGTGGGTCCGGACACCATCCCACCTACCATTGTGCATCAACCCCTGCGGGACTCCTTCCCCATTGTCCGCTGGCCCGCTGTGGTTCAGGCCACGGTGACGGACAACCTGGGCGTGGACAGCGTCTGGGTGGAATGGCGCTACAATGGAACACCTCAAACACCCTTTGCGCTGGTGCCGCAGGGAGGGGATGTGTACAGCGCATCTTTCCCGATGGGCACGGTCAATCTGGGGGATCAGATTCAGTACCGTATCTGGGCAAGGGATATGGCACAGACACCCAATACGGCTGCATGGCCGGACGCTTCCACCTACCACACTGTGGTGATCGTCCAGTCTCGCGGGACCATCCTGGTGATCAACGACGACACCGGGGATCGCAAAAGCGATAAGGGAACGGTGATCCGGAAATTCGCGGCAGGAGAGACCGCAGATTCCCTGGTTTCCTGGCTGAATGCGCTTGGATACACTGCCAGTCTGGAATCTGCAGACACGACACAGCCCGCAACCTGGTCCCAGTACGATGTGCTGGTCTGGAGTTCCGGAGAAGACATTACCACCGTGGGGCAACAAACCGGGAATGGGGGTCCCCCGTATGCCGATCAACGCAGGCAGGACCTTCAGACCTTTATCCAGAATGGTGGGAAGGTGTTCTTTGAAGGTGGCGAACTGGGATGGGATGCCCAGACCACTTCAGGTGATCCCACCTGGGCGCAGCAGGTGCTCCGGATCAACGGGTGGAATTCTGATAACCCGGGGGATCTGACCCTGACCAGCGCCACCCACCCCATTGCCACCACGCCCAATGCCCTTCCTGCAACCATTGCACGCAATGACATCACCACCACCTATGGGGACGGGGATGCCCTGAGCCCGGTCACACCGGCTGAGGTGGTGTTCGGATCGTCCGCATACACAGGAAGTTCCCTGTTGCTCGCGGGTGGAAGGATCGTGTTTGCTTCCTTCAACTATCTTTCTCTGGCAGATCCGGTGGTGGCCAAACAACTGCTGGAAAACATTATGGAATACCTGGTCAACCTCAACGTCAGCGTGGAAGAACCCACACCACCTCAGGCGCTTACCAGGCTCCGGCTGCACTCTGTCGCTTCCCTGCTTACCCTCCAGTTTGCCGGGTTAACACCAGGTACACAGATCTCCCTGACCCTCATGGATGCTTCAGGGCGGGTCCGGTTCCAAGCCCGAAAAACCCTGGAACAGTCCCGGGGAACCTGGCGTGTGCGGCCCGGACTGCAGCGGGGGATCTATTTCTATCGGGTAAAGGCAGGGCGTGTGGAGAAGAAGGGCAAACTGATCTGGTTGCCCTGAACCGACGAGGAACAAAGCGAGGAGTGGAGGCGTTTCGCCTCCCCTCCTCGCTTTTCTTTTTCGATGTTTGCCGTCAGAAGATCCAGCGGGAGAGCCGAAGGGCAAGATCCATGTTCCCGGAAACACGCAGCTTTCCGCTGAAAAAAGCCTGGAGAGGCTGTATCTTTCGTTCTGCCAGACCCAGAAGCGTGTGTCCATCCACCTGAATCTGGGTATCCGACGGCGCTTCCCCTTCCGTAACCTCTCCTGTTCCAAGATCCACTACCCAGGTACGTACACCTTCCTCTGTCCGAACGTCAAGACGGATTCGACCATCCAGACCGGGATGTTCCTCCCGGAGCTTTTGAAGTTTCTCCGGGACATCCTTCTGAAAAAACTGTTCCAGGTCCATCTCAACCATCCTCCTTTTTGCTGAGTTTTCCGGACAAACATCCGGCGTTTTTCCACTGCCACCGAACTTCCTGGAGCAATGCGCGGGCAAGGAGGGGTGAACGGATGAGCACCACACTCTCGTCGTTTCTGTGTGCAGCGCTCCTTGAAAAGTTGTACGACCCCAGCCATACCCATGTGGAGTCCTGAATCATGGTTTTGTGATGCAACAGTGCAGCGGTTGGTTCAAGACATACGGGAATCCCGCTTGCCTCCAGCATGGAGAGCCTGGATCCGGTGGGTTCCTGAC
>JALUJC010000239.1 GCA_027053375.1 Caldifarciminota bacterium | reverse complement strand
TGGGAGAGGAAGGCGAAGCGGTCACGGAGATCACCCCACAGGGGGGAACGGTTCGCATCCGCGGTGAATACTGGAACGCCTGGAGCACATCCCCCATCCCCACCGGGACACGGGTGGTCGTGGAAGCGGTGGTTCGGATGAAACTCCGGGTCCGTCCTGCAGACACCCCGGAGACTTCTGACACCTGAGCAATGCGACGGCTTCGCTGGTTTACGTGGATTTCCCTCGTGGCGCTTTCCTGCACCACCTTTCGGGCGTACTTCAACACCTACTACAACGCGCACCGCCTGTTTGTGGATGCGGAACGTCGCTATCTCGCCGAGGGGTTTTCCCCTTCGCTTCGGGATCAGTACAACAAGGTCATTGAAAAAAGTGTGGTGATTGTTCGGTATTTCCCCACCTCCCGCTATGTGGACGACGCGCTTTACATGATCGGCGTCTCGTATCTCAGGCTTGGAAATCCGGAACGTGCCATCCGCCGGTTTCAGGAACTGCTCACCTATTACCCCCGCAGCCCCCTGCGGACCCGTGCGGTTCTGGGACTTGCCGAAGCCTATATCCTCACCCGGGACCTGGAAGAAGCCGACACCCTCCTCCGGCAGATCCACCCTTCACGACCGGAAGAAAAGGAAACGCTGTTCCGACTCCAGCTCATGCTCAGCAAGGAAGCCCATCAGCCTGAAGCCTTTCTGGTGGCCATGGACTCCCTGGTGACCACCCATCCTGACGCGGCAAGTCGAGACCTTTTGCTGGAAGCGGTCAATGTGGCCCGGGAAGTCCGGGACTTTCAGCGTGCCCGGTCTTACCTGAAACTCTATCAGATCCGTTTCGGGCATGAGCAGGCCCGAACGGAAGCCCTGGAAGCCCTTGCAGACGTGTCCCGGGACGAGGGGCACCTTGATCAGGCGCTGGAGATCTACCGGAGCCTGGAACTCACGCCAGGGTCAGAGATCTATGCCCGGGTTCAGTGGAAAATCGCCCGAACGCTCCTGCAGAAAGGGGATACCGCCGAAGCCATTCAGACGATGCAATCACTGGCGCGAGGACGCATTCAGTATCCCGAACAGCAGAAGGCCGCCCTGTTTCTCGCAGAACGTGCCCTCAGCCGCGGAAAGATCCAGGATGCCCGCTCTTTTTTACAAAACGCACGAAATGGGCCGGAACTGACCCTCCGCCAGCGAGCGGAACGGCGGCTCGCCGGTCTGGACGCCCTGACGGTAGCAGAAAAGGACACCACCCTTGCGGGTGCGCTGCATCGTGCACAGATCTACGCGTTTGACCTGGAACGACCCGCGCGCGCACGTCAAATGCTGGATTCGCTCCTTTCCCTCTCATCGCTCCCGGATACACTCCGACTCCCTGCACTTTATCTTCGCTATCTGTTAGAACGGGATAGCACCGAAGCGGAAAGCCTTCGTGCACTGCTGGATCGTCTGGATACCACAGGGGTCTACCACCCGGCATCCAATGGCCCATCCCCGTAAAACCCCACCCCTGGGGCTGCCGCTTCTGGCGCTTCTGTACACCCCGGATGCACCGATGGAAAATCTGGTGCAGATGTGGGAAGAACGCCTGGGCATCCTACCTGTGACAGGACCTGACCTTCCCTTCACGTTTACCGCCTACTACGAACCGGAAATGGGTCCGGGTTTACGCAAACGATGGCTGGTGTTCCCTATCCCCTGTCCCTTCCCTGACCTGGTCACCTGGAAAGGATGGGCATACCGCGACGAACAGCGGTTCGCGCACGATCAGAAGCGCCGGGTGAATGTGGATCCAGGCTGGCTCGGCCTTTCTCATCTGGTGCTTGCAAGTTTCAAGCCTTTTTCTCACCGTCTTTACCTTGGCAACGGTGTGTATGCGGAAATCACCCTGATTTACCACCGAAAGCCCCCCCGCTGGGAACCGCTTCCCTGGACCTATGCTGACTACAGAGATCCCCGCGTCCAGCAGTACCTGCTTGAGATTCGCCAGCGTTTTGCTCACAAAATCAAGCAGGAGCACCCGGGTTGAGTCCAGACGCCGAGATCAGCGTGCTGATCGCCACCATTCCAGGACGTGCCGCTTTTCTCACCGCCTGTCTGGAAAGCATCGCCCGTCAAACCCTGAAACCTGTTGAAGTGGTGGTGGCTGCAGAGGGCGAGGATCCTGCCTGGGCCTCCATCCGCGAAAGGTTCTCTGATCGCCTTCCCCTGCGATGGATCTCGCTTTCCGGTCCTTCGGGACGTGCCGGTCCCGCAAAAACCGCGGCGCTGCAGGCAGCACAGGGAACATACATCGCCCTCATTGACGACGACGATGTGGCGGTGGAAGATCGCCTCGCCTACCAGGTGGCCATCCTCCAGAAGAAAAACGTAGACTGGACAGCAGGCCGCATGCTGGTGGTGCAGCAGGGGATTCCCGTGCGCACCTGGCCCCGGGGGATTCCCGAAGGACCGATCACGTTCTCCCTCCTTTATGAACATCCTTTCATCCCCTATTCCACGGTCATGATGACACGGAAAGTCCGGGATCTCCTGAGGTTTTTTCGAACAGATCTCCCCGTGGGGCCGGATTATGAGGCATGGCTGCGCCTGGCTGCCCATCCAGATATTGCAGGCTGGTTTTCACACCGAATCCTCGGCATCTATCGTCACCACCATCAAAACGTTTCAATTCACAACCGAACGCAGGATCACCGCAACCTGCTCAGAGAAGAGACCACACTGCAGATCCTGGAACTTCACCGCCAGGCTCATCCTCACCC
>JALUJC010000238.1 GCA_027053375.1 Caldifarciminota bacterium | reverse complement strand
CTGCAGGAAGGCCCAGAGGCTCCGGTGGACCACCAGATCAGGATAGCGACGAATGGGAGAGGTGAAATGAAGGTAATGGGGCGACCCCAGTCCAAAATGCCCGCTGGGTTGCGGGGCATACTGGGCACGTTTCATAGAACGCAGGAGAAGATAATTTAACAGGGGCTCCTCCGGTTTGCCCTCCACACGACGCAGAATGTCCTGGAGGACCCGGAGATCCACGGTGTCAGAGGGGGATAGGCGTTCCCCCAGGACTTTTTCCGCGATCCGGTAAAAGACCTGAATCTTCTGGGGGTCCGGTTTTTCGTGAACCCGGAAAAGGGTGGGGACGCGTGCCTTTTTCAGAGCCTCTCCCACCGCTTCGTTGGCGGCGATCATCAGTTCTTCAATCAGCCGATGCGCAAAGAGGACGGGGCGAGGGCGGATCTCTGCGACGCCGCCTCCGGGGATCAGCTTGATCAGCGCTTCAGGAAGGTCAAAGTCCAGTCCTCCACGCTCCATCCTGCGTCTGCGGAGCAGTTTTGCGATCCCGGCGGCGTTCTGAAGGGCGGTGCGCAGCTGCGGGAGCGTACGTCCGGGGGAGGTGACCACGGAGGGTTCATCAACCGGGAAGGGCTCTCCGTCAAGGAGTCGCTGGGCGTCCTCATAGGTCAGCCGCGCCCGGCTGTGGATCCATGTCCGCTCAAAGCGGGTCCGGATGCGTTTCCCTTCGGGAGAAAAGGTCATCCATACGGTGAAAGCGCGCCGATCCTCCCCGGGGCGGAGCGAGCACTGGTCGCTTGAGAGATGGTGAGGCAGCATGGGCACCACCAGATCCAGAAGATACACGGAAAGGGCACGTTTTCGCGCTTCCTGGTCGGTTCGTGTGCCCGGGTCCACATATGCCGCCACATCCGCAATATGCACCCCCACGCGGAATCCACCCTCCCGGGTGCGCTCAATGGTGAGCGCATCGTCAAAATCGCGTGCGTCGTAGGGATCAATGGTCCATACCAGGAGATCGCGGCGGTCTTTCCGATTTCGGTCATCCGGGTGAAGATCCAGCATTTCGGCCTCCACCGTGCGAGGAAAATGGGGATCCAGTTCATGCTTGTGCAGGATCACCTGGAGATCGATGGAGGGATCATCTTCCGATCCGAATACTTTGAGCAGTTCCGCCCCTTTCCTCCGGATGCGGAACAGAACTTTGTCTCCGTCCCGAAGAGGTGCTCCACGGTCCTTTTTCCCCCGCGGGTGCAGAAGGGGAAGCACCTCGGCGTGTACAGGATCGTCGGGGAAAACCACCCAGCGCCTGTCCAGTCTGCGCAGCGTTCCCACAAACTTTCGCCGCCCCGGTTCCAGGATTTTCACCACCCGCCCTTCTGGATTCCGTCCTTTCCGGAGACGGGTGATCTCCACGCGCACCCTGTCCCCGTGCATGGCGCGTCCCACATGGGGAGGAGGAATAAACACATCGGACCCTCCTTCCACCAGGAGAAACGCAAAACCGGAGGGATGACGATGGAGAATGCCCTCCACAAACTGGCGGGGTCGTTTCAGCCGATACTGGGAACGACCGCGTTTTTCCAGGATTCCTTCACGAAGGAAACCCTGAAGGATCTGCTGGACCTGTTTCCGGTGAGCCTGTTTTAGCCCGAGTCGCCGGAGAATGCGTGCAACCGAGTGGGCGCGATCGGATTCTTCCTGAAAAAACTTCAGGATACGTTGTTTCAGCGGAGTTCCTTTGAGATTCGTTTCTTTTCTCTTTTTCCTGGCGATGATGTCGCCTCCTTTTGTTACGGATGGTTCTCCGGTGCAGGAATCCGGCTTTGCAGGGCATACAGACCCCAGAAGTGTCCCTTCTGCTGGAGCAGATGGTCAGGTTTACCGTCTTCCACAACCTTCCCCTGATCCATAAAAAGGACACGGTCGGCCTTCAGGACCTGGGTCACGCGATGGGTGACCCAGAGCACGGTGCGCCCCCGAAGGGCAGGGATCAGGCGATCCAGGATTTCTCGCTCCTTCCCCGGATCCACATGAGAAAGGGGATCGTCCAGTAACAGCAAACGGGGATGTTTCAGCAATACCCTTGCAATGGACAGACGCTGTTTCTGACCGCCGGACAGGGTGACCCCCCGTTCGCCCACCGGGGTGTCCAGCCCCCGGGGCATCTTTCGGACCTCCTCGTCCATACCTGCAATCCACAGGGCTTCCCACAGGGCTTCTTCCGGAACATTCTGCCCGCCAAGCAAAAGGTTTTCCCGCAGGGTGGCGGAGAAGAGGAGGGGTTCCTGAGGGACATACCCCACCTGCGCGCGGAGTACCGGGAGATCCCATCGTTCCACGGGGAATCCATCCAGCAGGATGCTGCCCGGAGGCGGGTCCAGAAACCGGAAAAGCAGGCGCAACAGGGTGCTTTTCCCGGAGCCTGTTGGGCCGGTAATCCCCACGAACGTCCCCGCTTCCAGATCAAGCTGGAGGTCCTGCAGCGCCGGGGTCCCATCGGGATAGGCGAAGGAAAGGTTGCGGAGCACCACATGCCCTTCCAGTGGTTTGCGTACCCCATCCCGGGGGGACTGGATCCGGGGACGTGCTTCCAGAAGCTGATGCACCCGATCCAGCGATGCGGAAGCCCGCTGGTAGAGGTTGATGGTCCAGCCCAGGGCCATCATGGGCCAGACCATCATTCCCAGATAACTGAAAAAGGCCACGTAGGACCCGAGGGAGAGTGTTCCATAAGCAACCTGACGCCCGCCAAACACCAGGACCAGCAAA
>JALUJC010000237.1 GCA_027053375.1 Caldifarciminota bacterium | reverse complement strand
CTCCCATGCGTTCCTTGAGGAGCCCCCCCATGCCCCGTAAAATATACCCGTGATTTTCTGGTTAGGGGCAGTCCTGGGACTGGGACTCTTAATTTTTATTCACGAGCTCGGGCACTTTTTGATGGCACGGCTCGTGGGTGTGCGTGTGCACACCTTTTCCATCGGGTTCGGTCCCAAATTGTTAAAACGCCGATGGGGGGATACGGAATATGCCCTCTCCCTGATCCCTTTCGGTGGCTATGTTCACATGGCCGGAGAGGTCTGGGAAGAAGGGTATACTCCACGTCCCGGGGACTTTCTGTCTAAATCCATCCCCGCGCGTACGCTTGTGGTGCTGGGGGGCCCTCTGGCCAACCTTCTCCTGGGGCTGATGCTTTACACGACCGCGTACGGAATCGTGGGAATTGAAGAATTTCCGGGCAATACGGTGGCGGAAGTGGTGGAAGGGAAAGGTGCGGCAAAGTTCGGCCTCCAGCCCGGTGATCAGATCCTGAAAGTGGATGGGGTTTCCTTCTGGGGATGGAGTCTGATCACGGATCTGCTGATTCATGAGGCCTCTCCGGATGATTCCCTGACCATCACCGTGCTTCGAGGGAACGACACCCTCGTGCTCCATGGGAAAATCGGGTGGCTTTCCGATCCGGGGCTTACACCTCTGGTGCCGCCGGTGATTTCCAGAGTTCTGCCACATTCCGCAGCCGAAAGGGCAGGGCTTCAGCCGGGTGATTCCGTGGTGGCCATCAACAACCTCCCGGTGCGACACTGGCACGAACTGGCGCGCAGAATCCGGGATTCTGGCGGCTCTTCCCTGACCCTTACGTTCGTACGGAAGGGAATACGCCACACCCTGACCGTTACGCCCGAACTGGACACACTCCGGCAGGGGGACTCCACGGTGGTTCGCCCGCTGCTGGGCATTCTCGCACCCACCGTCCGACGTCATCTCCCTCTCGACCACGCCCTCCGCCTTGCATGGCTTCGATCTGTCCGTGTGGTCCAGCAGGTGGGCGAAATGTTGAAGCGGATTTTTTCCGGCCATGCCTCCATGAAAGAGGTGGGCGGCCCCGTGATGATCGGGAAAGTCATGGGACAGAGTGCGCAGGTGGGCTGGTTTCCGTTTCTGACACTTCTGGCACTGGTTTCCATCAACCTGGGTCTGCTGAACCTTCTCCCCTTCCCCGTTCTGGATGGGGGACACCTCGCATTTCTTCTGGTAGAAGCCATACGCCGGCGCCCTGTGCCCCTGCGCGTCCAGGCCGCCGTCCAGCAGCTGGGGTTCGTCCTTCTGATTCTCCTGATGGTGTACATCACCTTCCAGGATATCCTGAAACTCAAAGGGAGCGGCTGAAATGGAATCGAACAGCATTGCCCATGCCATGGTGCTCTATGTGTTCCAGCTGGGGGTGATTCTGATCGCAGCCAAACTGGCGGGAGAATTCACAGAGCGTGCATTCAAACAACCGGGTGTGCTTGGCGAACTGATCGTGGGAATCCTGATTGGTCCCTATCTTCTCGGTTCCAGGGTCCATATTCCGGGACTGGGGGCGATGTTTCCCCTTCCCCCTGAGGGAGCCCATATTCCCGTTTCCGCGGAATTGTATGCCACAGCGCAGCTCGCTGTGGTACTGCTTCTGTTTCTGGCCGGTCTGGAGACCGATCTGGAGCAGTTCTTTCTGTATCTTCGTCCGGCCGTCCTTGTGGGTGTGGGAGGGGTCATTCTTCCCTTCTTTTTCGGCGCATGGCTCACCTCCTTCTGGGGGATGACCGACACCTGGACCCACCCGGAAGCCCTGTTTATCGGTGCCGCCATGGTCGCCACTTCGGTGGGAATCACCGCACGGGTGCTTTCTGAAATCAAGCGTTTGAACACACCTGAAGGGGTAACCGTCCTTGCTGCTGCAGTGGTGGACGACGTGCTGGGTATCCTGGTCCTGGCCATTGTTCTCTCCATTGCGGATCAGGGGAAGGTGTCTGCAGGAGAAGTCACGTTCATCGCGCTCAAAGCTGCGGGGATCTGGGTCGTTCTGCTTGCCCTGGGATTGCTGATGGCCAACCCCTTCGTTCGATGGATCAAAAAATTCCAGAATCGTGGTGCAGCGGCTGCACTCGCCTTCTCGCTTGGCCTGCTGTTCGCAGCCATTGCTGAGATGTTCGGCCTGGCGATGATCATCGGTGCCTACGCCGCCGGTCTTGCCCTGTCCAAAACAGACTATGCCCAGGAGCTGATTGAAGAACTGGAAGGGCTGGGTAGCATCCTGGTGCCCATCTTTTTCGTGGTGATGGGAATGCTGGTGAACGTTCAGGAAACCACGCATGCCCTGGCTTTCGGGATGGTACTGACCCTTCTTGCCATTGTTGGAAAACTGGTGGGTTGCGGACTTCCAGCACTTGCCAGCGGATTCAATACCCTGGGCGCCTCCCGGATTGGTGTGGGGATGCTCCCACGCGGTGAGGTCGCCCTGATCGTGGCCGGTGTCGCCCTCTCTCGCGGGGCCATCCCCCAGGATATCTACGGCGTGGCGGTACTGATGACCATCATCACCACCCTGCTGGCCCCGATCTTCCTGGTTCCACTCTTTCGCAACACCCGCTCTGGTCTGCGGGTACCTGCTCCGGCGCTTGAAGAGAAGGAGGTTTGAATATGGGTAAGGAGTTGAAACGGATTGTGGCGACGGATTGTGGAAGCACCACAACGAAAGCCATTCTGATTGAAAAGCGAGAGGAGGGATACCGTCTGGTGGCACGGGGGGAGGCCCCCACCACCGTGGAAAAACCTTTTGAAGACGTCACCGTCGGTGTGCGCAATGCCGTGCAGGAACTGGAGGAACTCACGGGGCTCACATTGCTGGAAGATACGGAAGATGAAGTAAAATTCGTTCGCCCCATGCAGGATCCTCGCACAGGAACGGATATTTACGTGTCCACTTCCTCAGCTGGCGGCGGGCTTCAGATGCTGGTGGCCGGTGTGGTGAAATCCATGACCGCGGAGAGTGCCGCACGCGCAGCACTGGGTGCCGGGGCCATCGTGATGGAGACCATTGCTTCCAACGATGGCCGCCTCCCCCATGAACGCATCGCCCTGGTGCGCCGCCTGCGCCCGGACATGATCCTGCTGGCAGGGGGGACGGATGGGGGCACCGTCAAGCATGTGGTGGAACTAGCCGAACTGATTCGTGCAGCGGACCCCAAACCGCGCTTTGGCTCCACGTATCGCCTGCCCGTGATCTACGCCGGGAACAAAGATGCACGGGAAGAGATTCAGAAGATCCTCGGGGATCATGTGGATCTGTACATCGTGGATAACATCCGTCCCGTGCTGGAGATGGAAAACCTGGGACCCGCCCGGGAGAAAATCCACGACCTCTTCATGGAACACGTGATGCAGCAGGCACCCGGGTACAACAAACTGATGGCCATGACCGATGCACCCATCATGCCCACGCCGGGTGCTGTGGGCTACCTCGTGGAACGGGTGGCCCGCGAATACAACCTTCAGGTGGTCGGGGTGGACATCGGCGGGGCAACCACCGACGTGTTCAGCGTGTTTCTGAATCCGGATGGGGAACCTGTGTTCAACCGTACCGTCTCGGCCAACCTGGGAATGAGCTACTCCATCTCCAATGTGATGGTGGAAGCGGGAATGGAGAACATCATGCGGTGGGTTCCCTTTGAAATGAACGAAGCGGACGTTCAGAACAGAATCCGTAATAAGATGATCCGTCCCACCACCATTCCTCAGACGCTGGAGGCCCTGATCATTGAGCAGGCCATCGCTCGCGAGGCACTTCGACTGGCTTTTGAACACCACAAGGCCATGGCGGTCACCCTGCGCGGGGTCCAGCAGGCTCGGGACATCTCAGAGGCTTTTACCCAGACCGGAACCGGGCAGACCCTGGTCAACCTTATGGCGCTGAACCTTCTGATCGGCTCGGGAGGTGTGCTCTCCCATGCACCCCGGCGCGTGCAATCCGCACTGATGATGCTGGACGCTTTTCAGCCTGAAGGGATCACCGATCTGACGGTGGACTCCATCTTCATGATGCCTCACCTGGGCGTGCTGGCGAAAGTCAACGAGAAAGCCGCCATGGAGGTGTTTTTCCGCGATTGTCTTGTCCAGATCGGGACCAGTGTGTCTCCGGTGGGGCTGGCCAAACAGGGGAAGCCCTGTCTTAAAGCCACGCTGACCTATCCGGATGGACATACCGAACAGCTGGAGCTCTCCTTTGGAGAAATCCGGCGTATCCCTCTGCCGGAAGGCCAGACCCTTCGTGCGGTTCTGGAACCTGCACGGGGATTTGACCTCGGGGAAGGGCGAGGGA
This sequence comes from Caldifarciminota bacterium, assembly GCA_027053375.1. Taxonomy (GTDB): domain Bacteria; phylum Hydrothermota; class Hydrothermia; order S141-80; family S141-80; genus JALUJC01. The sequence continues at coordinate 4,528 of JALUJC010000237.1, read as the reverse complement.
AAACGGTTGAAGCAGAACTGAAAGGCGGGGTGGTCGGCGTGATCTTTGACTGTCGGGGTCGCCCCCTGCAGATTCCCGAAAAACCTGCAGAACGGGTGGAACTTCTATCACGCTGGGTGGAAGCCCTGGACGTCTATCCACTGGAACGCTACCGGGAACTGGTCCGAACGCTGGAACAGGGGCACACCCTGGGAACCCTTGGAGCCTGAGGAGGAGCATCATGGCCCACGCATACACGCCAGGATTAAAGGTTGCAGAACGAACGGTCATCGTAAAGGAGCGGCGACTCCCGCTCAAAGGAGAAGTTCGGGTCAAAGAGGGGGATCGGGTTCGTGCTGAAGACGTGGTGGCGCGAACCGAACTACCAGGGAATGTGGTCCCTGTGAACATGAGCGGACTGCTGGCCGTTCCCCCAGAAGAGGTGCCCACGGTGATGGTCAAGAAAGTCGGGGATACTGTCCAGAAGGGAGAAGTGCTTGCAGAATCCAAGGGGCTGTTCGGGTTTCTCTTTAAACGGACGGTGACATCTCCCATCACAGGTACCGTGGAATCCATTTCCGAGGTCACAGGCCAGGTCATGCTTCGCGAACCACCCATTCCTGTGGAGATTCTCGCGTATGTGAACGGTCGTGTGGCACGGATCATCCCCGGTGAAGGGGTTGTGGTGATCACGGTGGGAAGCTTCATTCAGGGGATTTTCGGGATCGGAGGTGAAGTCCTGGGAACTCTGAAAGTGGTGGTAGACCGCCCGGAGGAACCTCTGACCGAAGACAGAATCCCCGGTGACGCGAAAGGGAAGATCCTGGTGGGTGGAAGTGTGGTCACCGCCCGTGCACTCCGGAAAGCCCGTGAAGCCGGCGCCGTGGGTGTGGTGGTCGGCGGGATCGATTCCGGCGAACTCAAGGCCTTCATGGGACGGGATATCGGGGTGGCCATCACCGGCAACGAAGAAGTGGGACTCACCCTGATGATCACCGAAGGGTTCAGCGAGATCCCCATGGCTTCCCGGACCTTTGCCCTGTTCAAGAAACTGGAGGGAAGATCGGCATCCATGAACGGTGCCACCCAGATCCGTGCCGGCGTGATTCGTCCGGAAGTGATCGTTTCGGAACCGGACGCCGAGATCCCCGAGGTACACGAAGAGGAAGAGGTTCGTGTGGGGAGGCTGGAGCCCGGCCGGGTGGTCCGGGTCATCCGCGCACCGTATTTTGGAGAGATCGGAACCGTGTTGGATGTTCCTCCCGAACCCACGCGGATCGAAACGGAGGCCACCGTACGTGTGGTCAAACTCCGCCTGTCCAGCGGTGAGGAGGTGATCGTTCCCCGGGCCAACATTGAGCTGATTGAGGAAGCCTGAGGGACGGGCACGTGAACTGGGTTGTCAAAGGCCTGAACTGGCCACCGGAACGTGTTTCCCTGTCCCCATTGACGGCAAGGTTGCTGTCAGCACGGGGGATTGCGCCCGAAGAGGTGGAAGCGTTCCTTCATCCCACCCTGGAGCAGTTGCATTCCCCTTTTCTGCTCCCGCAGATGGAACAGGCGGTTGAGCGGATCCTGCACGCCATCCAGCGGAAAGAACACATCCTGGTCTACGGCGATTATGACGTGGACGGGGTCAGTTCCACGGCACTGCTGGTTCGGGGACTGGAGCGTCTGGGAGGGCAGGTCACCGCCTATATTCCAGATCGGTTTGAGGAAGGGTATGGTCTGCACCGTTCCGGCGTGGACTTCGCAAAGGAAATCGGCGCCACCCTGATTGTGACTGTGGACTGTGGGGTCACTGCACACGAAGAAGTGGCCTATGCCCGCACCCTGGGTCTGGATGTGGTGATCACCGACCACCACCTGCCCAAAAACGTACTCCCCGAGGCGATTGCCGTGGTGAATCCCAGGGTGAACGGGACCTATCCTTTCCCCGAACTTGCCGGGGTTGGCGTCACATACAAACTGCTGGAGGCCCTTCACGAGCGTACCGGGATCTCACGAAAACGTCTGCTATGGGATCTGGACCTGGTGGCGCTGGGAACCATCGGGGATGTGGTGCCCCTCATGGGAGAAAACCGTGTCCTCGTCCACTACGGTCTCAAGGTTCTGGCGCACACCCGAAAGGCCGGGCTCAAAGCCCTTAAAGAAGTCGCAAAGGTTCGGGGATCCAGGCTGCACCCCTGGCATGTCTCCTTCATTCTGGCCCCGCGACTGAACGCCGCCGGTCGGTTGACCCACGCACGGCATGCCCTGGAGCTGCTCACCACCCGGAACGGAAAACGTGCACTCCAGATCGCGGAGCAGCTTCACGCCGAAAACCAGAGACGACAGCAGCTGGAACGCAGGATCCTTGAAGAAGCCGTCCAGATGATTGAAGCCGGGGATCTGGAGAAAAGCTGGGTTCTGGTGGTGGCACGGGAAGGATGGCATGAAGGTGTGGTGGGCATCGTGGCTTCTCGTCTGGTGGAGAGGTATGAGCGCCCGGCCCTTGTGATTGCTCTTCAAAACGGAGAAGGGAAAGGGTCCGGAAGAAGTGTGGAGAGTTTCCATCTCTTCAAGGCACTTCTGGAGGCTGAAGAACTGCTGGAATCTTTCGGGGGGCATCGTATGGCGGCCGGTGTACGGATCCGATCCGATCGTCTGGAAGCGCTCCGGGAACGCCTGAATACCTATGCCCGGGAACACCATGAACTGGAAGATCTCCTTCCGGAAGTTCATCTGGATCTGGTGCTGGAGGATCCCTCCTGGTTGAACGACCCCCGCCTCCCGGAAGAGATGGCAAAGCTGGAACCCTTTGGTTCCGGACATCCTCACCCTGCGCTTCTGATTCCCGATGTCCGCATCCTGCAGGTTTCTCACCCCTCCCGTCGCAGGATCACCCTGATCGGGAGCTGGCGCGGACTCCAGCTCGTACTGGAATCCCGTGCACGCGGACGCCGCTGGGAACGGGAACTTCAGGCAGGTCAGCGAGTGGATGTGGCGGTGAAGATGAAAACTGCCCAGTTCCCTCCCTATCGTTTCGATCTGCTGGATATCCGTCCCCGTTCAGGTTTTCAGGGGCTTTCTCCGGGCTGAGGGGAAAAGAATGTTGTTGAGAATCAGCCGGTAACCGGGGGAGTGCACGTGTCTGGACAGGTCGGTGGGCGGATCCCCTACCAGATGCTGGAAATCTTCGGGATCGTGCCCGCCTAAAAAGCTGAAAAAGCCCTCTCCATATGCACCGTAGAGATACTTCACCTCATCCGTTCCCGGGACATCCGCCAGGATCACCACCCCGGGTTTGAGTTTGCTGCGGCGAAACCCGGTGTCCTGCCCGAGAAATTCCCTGATGGCCCGGGTATGATCCTGGGTCAGGATCGCAGGGACCTGATCCACTTTGGCAGAAAAGGAACGAAGAAGAAAGTGCGCTTTTTCCCCGCGACGTATTGCTTCCTGGGTCACATCCACGTCGGTGTGTTCATACAGGAAGGGGGCCGGAAACACCTGGAAGTTTGTGAAGGCCAGCGTTTTGCTGTAGTCCAGGCGTGAAGCATAATCTGGATCCACAGGTGTCCCATCGTAAAAGGCGTCCACGATGTCCACGCCCTCCGCAGCCAGGGCCACGTCCAGGGTGATGGGGGCGGAACACATGGCGAAAAGGAAACCACCGCGGCGGACAAACGCTTTGATACGTTTCGCCACCGCCAGCTTCAGATCTGCCACGCGGCGAAACCCGTACTGTCGCGCCAGTGCCTCTTCCATACGTTTGCGCTCCTGGTACCATCGCTGCCCGGCATACTGCCCGAATTTACCAAACTGTCCGGAAAAGTCCACATGATGGAGATGCAACCAGTCATAGCGATCCAGTGCGCCCTCCAGAATGTCCCGATCGTAGATCCGGTCATAGGGAATGCCTGCATAGTCCAGTGCAAGGGTCACCGCATCATCCCAGGGTTCCGCATAGGGAGGCACATACACCGCCACCTTCGGGGCCTTCTCCAGTTTAAGTTCTTCCATATTCTCGCGCGGGATCTCCGCCCGAATGCGGGCCACCTCTGCATCGGACACCGGGATACAGGTCACACCCATCAGCGTACATTTCTGCCGCACCGTGGGCAGATCCGAAAGAAGGAAGCTCCCTCCACGATAATTCAGAATCCAGGAAGCAGGCAGGCCCTGCTGAACCACCCAGTAGGTCAGGCCATAGGCGCGCAAATGGTCACTCTGTGCCCGATCCATGGGCACGAGGAGCATCGCCACCGTCAGCATCCACACACTCATGGGTATAGTATAGGGTGAAGAGCACAGAACGTCCCGGCAGAATTTGTGGTCCACACCGCAGGATAAAGGGTTTTCTCCTTTCTTTTTCTCCGCTGCTTCCTCGCCATGCCTTCCCGCCGGAGGATGCGCCATACCGTCACCGGGTGGATCCGGATCCCCTCGTCGTGATACAGCTGTCCTGCAATCCGTCGACTTCCCCAGGAGGGCATGGCCTCTTTCCAGGTCAGCACTTTTTGCACCACTTCCTGCGGAGTTTCCCGGGGCGATTGATGAGGCTTCCGGC
>JALUJC010000236.1 GCA_027053375.1 Caldifarciminota bacterium | reverse complement strand
AAGCAAAAGTCCCCGATCATCTGCAAGGGCAAAGGCCACCTCCAGCACCCCGGTCTGGGTGTCGTTCAGGTCCAGCAACCGCGCCAGCAGCAGGGGCCCCAGATCGGAAAGGGTGGCACGCAGGGGGTGCCCTTCCTGACCCAGCACATCCCAGGGGACCACAGGAAGCCCCTCAAAACGAAACTCCTGAATTCCGATATGCTGAACCCGACGGTCCACTTCGGGATGCGGCCGTCCAGGAAAGGCCATTCCCGTGAGGTCTCCCTTGAAATCGGAAAGCACCACGGGAACGCCGAGACGGGAGAACCCTTCCGCCATCACCTGCATGGACACCGTTTTCCCGGTGCCCGTCGCCCCTGCAATCAACCCATGCCGGTTGGCATACCGCAGATCCAGCACCACCGGGCGCTGTCCTTTCCCCATCAGAATGCCTGCAGCCACACGCACCTCCTCGTTTTTTACGCGACTTCCCGGCCCCCACCCCAACACGTAGCCTACAGAACCACCCCCGGACCGACAAGGGTCGAACCGGGCATGTGGGAGGCGGCGCCGGGCGCCGCCTCCCAGATATGCTGCTCAGAGCAGGATCGTTTCCAGCCGGCTCCCTTCCGGTGACCTGTGCACGCGCAGCTGAACAGGGAAAAAGTCCCGCAGTTCCTGACGGTGTGAGATCACCATCAGGTGCAGATCGTGCTGTTCGGCATAGGTCTTGAGCATCTGTGCCACACGACGAAGGCTTTCTTCGTCCAGCGTCCCGAAGCCCTCGTCAATGAACAGAAATCGGGGCAGATCCCCATGACCCTGTCGGGCCATTTCGTCCGCCACCCCCAGCGCCAGCGACAGGCTCACCAGGAATTGCTCACCCCCACTCAGATGACGTGCATCCCGCACCACGTTCGTATAGATGTCCTGTACCTTAAGATCCAGCGAACCTTCCTGGACATTTTCTTCCTCCACAAACCGAAACCGACCGTCAGAAAAGTGATGCAGCTGTGCGTCGGCGCGGTGCAAAATGGACCGGAGATGGTGAGAGGCCACCCAGTAGCGCAACCGGGCTTTCTGCCCGCGACCCAGCCCCAGCGCCTCATAGAGAAGTTCCACATGGGCGAACGTCTCTCCTGCCTGTTTCCATTGTTTCTTTAGCCCCTCCAGCTGTTTCAGGAGGTCTTTCAGTTGCGCCTCCTGTTCCTGCAACCTCCCCACTTCTTTCTGCATCTCCTGAATATGCTGGTCCATCGTTTCCACTTCATCCGCCAGCTGGTCCCGGCGTTCCCGTACCTGCTGCTGCAGCGCCTGCAGAGGGGGCATCCAGGTGTTCAGTCCGCGCGCCGGAAGGGAAGCGGGGAGGTCCACCCATGCCGGAAGTTCCACGCCCAGTTCCTGAATCGTGCTGCGCTGTGTTCCCCACTCGGCCTGCATCCCCTTCCACTGACCCTGAAGCTGCGCCTGTTCCCTGTCCCAGGTTTCCACCGTCCTTTTCCAGTCTGTGAAATGTTCTGCCATATCCACACTGGAACGTTTCAGATCCTCTTCGTTCCGGTGGTGCTTCGCTTCTGTCAGACGCTGCCGAAGGATCAACTCCTGGTTCCGTACACGTTCATCCAGTTCCCGGTATTGTGCGATGAGGCTCTTCTCCTGCCCCTGAAGACTTCGAAGTGACTCACGGGTACGGCGAAGATCCTCTTCGTGGTTGCGAATTTGCTGTTCCAGCGTTTGAAAACGTTTGTTTGCCTCCTGCCGGACCTTCGCCAGCCGTGTCCGCAACCGCTCGTGCACCCTTTTTTCCTGACCGGAAAGATCCTCTGGAAGTTCTTCCCCCAGCCGATGAGCCACTTCCCGAAGGTCCTCATGGAGTACCCTGAGATCGGCCTCCAGGTCTGCCAGATCTTTTCGCAACGATTCCTGCGCTTCTTTCAGCAGGTCCTGGGTGCGGATTTCAGCGGTACGCAGAGCCTCCTCCACCTGCTGGAGCATGTGTTCGGGATCGCCCGTGGGGATCCCCACCTGTTCCGCCATCCGCTTCAGGTGCTCCAGGTCCGGTACCGCAGAAGCGTGCTTTTCCAGCGCCTCGTTCACCTGCGTGAGTTTTTCCTGCAGTTTTCCCAGTTCTTCCCGAAGCTTCCCCACCTGCTGGTTGAGGGCTTTGCGCTTTCGCTCCAGGGTCTGCAGGGCTTCCGCATGCTTCCCCGGCACAAAGGGGTGCGGATGATGGGGACTTCCGCACAGCGGACAGGGTTCGCCTTCCCGCAATTCCTCCACCAGTTCGGAGAGCAGGGCTTCCCGATAGCGCGTCCCAAGCGCCTGCAGGGCTTCTTCTTTTTTGTTGAGTTTGGCAACGGCTGCCCGGATCTGCTTCTGCAGACCATCCCGTTCTTTCTCCCGCTGCAGTTGCTCCGCCGCTTGGACCAGCTGCTCGCGAAGGGTAAACCACCCCCCAGCCCGTGAAAGCTGTGCCCGGCGTGCATCAAGCTCCCGAGCTTTTCTCTGCAGCGTGCGTACTTTATGCCCAAGCCCCGTCAATTTTTTCGTGGTTTCTGCCCACCGCTTCACATCCAACCGAAGCTGGTCTCGTTCCTTTCGGTGCACCTCCATCTTCTCTTCTTCTTTCTCCAGCAGGGCAAGCTTTTCCTGCACGTCTTTTCGCTCTTTTTCCACCTTCTTCAGGTTTCTGCGCAACTGCTCCCGTGCATCGCGATCCCGAACCAAGGCAGGACAGAGATCGGCAAAATGCGTCTGGTATTCCGACAACCGCGCCAGTTCCTTTCTTATTTCTTCCACACGGCTTTTTTCTTTGTACAGTTCCTGCGCTCTCTCGATCAGGTGCAGCCAGCCAGTCACAAGACGATCCACGTCCTGAACGGCCTGGAGCTGGCGGTCCTGCACCTTTTTCTTCTGGAGCACCTTCTCCAGTTTCTTTTTCAGTTCTTTCTGGGCTTTCCGGGTATGCTTCAGGGTTTCCTCGCGCTCCTTCCCTGCAGATTCCAGATCCCCCAGGCTCTCCGGCGGCGTATCCAGCCCCAGCAAACCGACCGCAGCACTGCGCAGTTCGCCCAGCTGATGTTGCAGCGCATCATATTTCTGCTGGAGATTCTGTTCCAGACGGGTTACCCAGTCCATGGACAGGATATGGCCGATCTGTTCATACCGGTGGCTCGGTTGCATCTGGATCCATGCGACATATTTCCCCTGGGGCAGCACCACCACCTGCTGAAACAGGTCCTGATCCATGGGGAGCAGGTCCGAAAGTACGTGCTGTGGCAGGGTTTCCCAGGTTCCGTTCACCTGCCGTTCCAGCACCTCTTCACGCTGCTGTTTACCACGCCAGGAACGGCGAAGACGATACACATCTCCTCCCACCTGAAACACCAGCGTCACCTGCGAAAGCGCGTTCCCTTTGTGGAACGCCGAAGCCGGCGTCCGCTCGTTCCGGCGCTTCCGGCCGAACAGCACAAACCGCAGGGCGTCCATCAGGGTGGACTTGCCCGACCCTGTGGGCCCCGAGATCAACAGCAGAGGGTGCACCCGTCTCAGGGCCTCAAAATCCACCGTTTCCCGCCCGGGATAGGCGATGAAGTTTTCCAGTTCAAGCTTCAGCAGCCTCATGGGACACCTCCAGAAGTTCCTTCACCAGCCCACGGATGGCCTGGCGTGTGGGCTCATCCCATGCCTCCCAGTATCCTTTTTCTTCCAGGTATCGCTGGACCAGCTCCAGCGGGGGAGCTTGCTGAATCCATCCCTCCACCTTCTCATTCGTAGATGTCCTCACGCCCTCCGTGCCCACCGTCCCGCCCCACACCAGATCCATGTTCGGCGCCTGTTCGCTGCAGGCCTCCATGACGGCATCTCGCAGCGTGATCCCGGACCCCACGGGCGCCTCCAGCACCACCTGCACCACCGCACACTTTGCATCTTCGGGTGGAGGAGGCGAGGTGGGCGACAGGCGAAATGTGGCGCCCTGCATCTGCCCCCGCACCACCCAGAAATCCAGGGGTTGCGGCAACGGTCGGAGGCGCACTTCCGGGGAGTCCTGACCTGCACGCCACTGAATTTCCAGCACACCTTTTGTATGGTTTTGCTCCTGCGGATGATATTTCAGGATGGATCCTGGATACCACACCGGAGAGTCCGGAATCTGCTGGGGACGATGAAGGTGCCCCGCCACCACCAGCCCCCAGAGCTGGAACACCTCCACCGGAACCGGGTCCACCAGCCCCACGGTCTCCATCGGGTCTTCCCCGATGCTGCCGTGCACAACATGGGTATGGGTCAACAACACCGACCGGGAGGGATCCTTCACTCGCTGCCCGACCCATGCATAAAAGGCAGCCATGGTCGCTTCCCCATCCAGCGGAAGGTTCTGCAACAGCTGACGCAGGCGGTACCGCGGAAGGTGAGGAACCGTCACAAGAAGCACATCATCGGGGAGCGGAAACGTGCGAACAGGATGCGCTTCGTCCAGCCATCCCACCGAAAAGATGCGGAAACGCTCCAGAAGCGGGGCGAGATACTCCACCATTTCAGGCATATCATGATTGCCCGCCACCAGATAAAAGGGCACCTGGAGTTCCTGAAGCCGTTCCAGAACGTGGGTCAACAACCGCATCGCCTCACCGGAGGGACGCAGGCTGTCAAAGAGATCCCCCGCCATCACCAGCGCATCGGGGGGATCTTCCTCCACCCATCCCAGCAGCCTATCCAGCACCTGGGCCTGGAAGGGCGTGAGATCCACGCCGTACAGCCGCTTGCCCAGATGCCAGTCACTTGTTGCAACAAGACGCATCATCCACCTCCTCAGTTCCGGGTTAGAGTCCCATACCCAGGGCAAACCCCAGCAAAAACACCAGGGTGCCCACCACGATTTTCACCCCCAGCCACAGGAAAAACCACACCACCCGAAACACCAGGCGCAGGATCCACCCGATCACACCGATCAGGAAGAGCCCGCCAGCGCCCAGCAGAACAATCAACACGCCTCCCATGGTCTCATCCTCCATGGTTCGAGGATCCCGGGGGCGTGCCCCCGCCTGTCCCTTATGCCCCCTCGTCTGCCCCGAGGTGAGAACATGGCACGCCCCCGGATACCCCACCTTACCCCTCTCCCGCCGAAGAGGGAACAAATCCTGTCCGTCGGACTTCCGGCGATTCGGCCACGTGCCGTCCCAACCGCAGAAACTTCACAAGGTTTGCAATGGTGTAGGAATCAAAGGCCTCACGGAACCGATCAAAATCTCCCCCATAGCGCGCAAGGAATGCCCTGGCCTCCTCCTCCGTGTGCGGACGCGCCTTCATCACCATAAAGGTACGCCCCGCACGAAGCAGCGCCGGATGAATTTCCGTATGGGTGTTCACCGTCAGGATCATCTTCAATCCTGGCTGCACAAACCCTGAATAGTGCAGCAGCGTGGACAGTTGCAGATTCTCTTTGCCTCCCGAAAGCACCGACTCCATCTCATCTGCCAGAACCACCATCTTTCCTCCGCTTAAGTGATTCAGCAGGGTATCGGTGTCCACACGGAGCCACACCATCGGTGAAATGGCATAGATTTCCCAGACACCTGCCTCCTGTTCCCAGAGCAACCTGGCCACCCACTGGCCGAGAAGGGTCTTCCCTGTTCCCGGCTGCCCGTAGAGGAACAGAAACGGCTCGGGATTGTCCATATAGTGTTCCACAAGATCCTGTACGCTCTCCCATCCGTAATCCCGAATCCACGGATAGAACAGCATCAGATCCTCTTCGGTCTCCACGGGGAATTCCCGGAAACGCACCACCAGCGGGAGCTCGCGGTTCATCAGACCAAGCTCCGGCGAGACATACACGTTGTTATACATCGGAATCTCAAGGGACACCTCATGTTCCATTGCTTCCCGCATCTTCCGCACCCGACTGGAAGGACCTACCAGCATCACAAAATCTGTTTCCAGTCCCAGCAATTTCGCTGGATCTTTCAGTAACTCGGGTGCAAACATCGCCATATCTGCCAGCTCTTCATCCGAAAAATGAACCACGTCGTCCAGACGTTTTTTATATTCTACCCAGTCCTCTTCCGTCATCTCTTCAAAGCGTTTCCCTTCATGACGATAGTCCACCGATGTCACAAACGCCGTCACCTCCTCTGAAGCAAAGAACCCTGCCCCGATGGACCCATCCACCCTGGTCTTGATCAGCAGGGGTTCCATGCCCCAGTGATGCACCAGCTCCCAGGCCAGCACATGCGAAGAAGGATACATCGTACTGAAGCGCTCCACAGCCAGGTGCTCCCCCACCCCGCGATGCAACAGGTAGGCCATAAAATCCATCGCCCAGTGGTCCACAAAATCCCGAAGATAGAAGTGCGAGTGTTCCCGCGCCTGAATCAGGCGCTGGGTGAAGAGATCCTTCACCGACATGCCCACCGCACGGAGAGGTTGCATCCTACACCTCCTTGTTTGGGGATTCAGAACCACAACCCCGGTTCATCATGCCCGGGATGTTCCGAATCCAGGGTCTTCCAGTCCAGCACCCGCCGATTCAATCCCCCCAGGGATTCGTCATAAATTCCCTGGAGGTTGTTCCCGTCTTCTTCCCCTCCGAGAAGGTCCAGGTACTCCAGCCATCCCACATCTTTCACCCCCAACATGACTTTACTGGTCAGATCCAGGCACCAGGTGCCCCCCAGCGCGCCCGCCACTTCTCGCTCCATGCGCCAGGGCACGACCGGCCCTCCCGTCCTGTCCCAGACGCGGAAGTCCCAGCGATATGAGAAGGCATCGCTCCCTTCCCATCGGTTGAACGAATCAAACCCATGCTGCCCGCACCAGCCACCGTAGGGATCCTCAGGATGCACATCCCACGTAAAGTCCTCACGGAACCACAGGCCCGGCGTCCGAGACCTCCCGGGCAACCCCACCAGTTCGTACTGTTCCCCGTCCATCCAGTACAGGGAAATCCAGCTTTTTCCTGTGGCCATGCCTGCCCTCCTTTTTTTATTTACATATGTCTCAAACCTGCAACTTTGCATCTAAAGAAGCTCTGCTGCTATTACAGTATTCTTAATAAATATGCAACGATGGACCCTAACACACCCCCGCTGCCCTGGCGGCGATGGTTTCTCCGGGAATCTCCAGGTGTCGCTTCAGCCTTCAGCGGCAGGTCGCCTCCGAACAGGCGCGTCAGGACGAGATGAGATCTTCAGCCCCCTCGCTCAGATCAGATACGTCGGAAGGAGGTTTTCACAGGCTTGTATCATCCTTCACGAGCAACTATATTATACGGGATCGGGAGCGCCATGTCAAGTCCTTGTGTTTTCCTTTTCTGATCAGGGTTTGGGGTGCCCCCGGTCGGGGGCACCCCGGTGCTTTATCAAAATCGCCAGCAGATCATTAAACTTCGTGTAAGAACCACATGCCGTTCGTCTCACGGCTTCACAAACCCCATGGACATGGACAGGGTGGTGGGAGGCACCTCTCCACGGATCCACGTCCAGATCTCAGCCAGCGTTTGCTGATCCCGCAGCATCTGCTGCACACGTGCCTGTTCTTCCTGTGTACGATCCTGCATCACATAAGCCACCAGCGCTTCGGCCTCCGACCCGGTCAGCGGTCTGAACAGCACCTCTGCGAACAGACGGCCAGGTCGGAGAAGGGCTTCATCGGGATCCACCACCTGATTGTGCGCAAACACCAGCTTGATGCGGGACACAGGAAACCCCTGCCCCGAGATATACAGCAAATCGTTCAGCAACGTGTTGAACTCGTCCAGCCGATTGCCCAGAAGGAACTCCGCGTCGTCCAGCGCAAGGAAAAAAGCGTCTTCTTCCAGAGAATCCTGAAGAATCTCGGTGAGATATCGCTCCAGGATCCCCGGAAAAGCCAGATGCACCTGATAAGGAGGATTTTGCTGGTACGCATGCCGCAACAACATGCCCAGAAGCCAGGACTTTCCCGTACCGGGAGGTCCCGAAAACATCAAAATGGGTGCAGGTGACTGCAAATACTTCTCCAGGAACTCCCGAATCTGCGGAATGAAAGGATACGAAAGCTGGATGAGTTCCCAGTCCAGAGGTTCCACACGGAGATACCGTTTGATCGTTGTGTGTTGCTGACCTTCCAGAATGTGAAGATGAATCGGCTGAACCTCGGGGAAAGACACCTCGGCCATTTTCAGCAGCAGATCTTCCATGGCATGGAAAACGGTCTTCCAGCGGGGCTCCGCATATGATCCATACAGCATGATGCTGGTCATGCGGACCTGCGTGTCCTGGTACTTCCGCTCTCTTCCAAGCCCCACCTCCAGCACAAGATCCGCCGGTCGTCCCGTCAGCGACTGTGTCATCTCCAGCTGGATGAGCAGAAGGACGCTGTCCCTGAATTCCACCACTTTGCGCACCGTCCACTGGACGCCATGCGCAGCCAGCACCTTTGAGATTTCTCCCTGAAGGTTCTCCACGGCCTCATCCCGGCCTGCCCCCTGAAGAGGGACACTGACCATGAATGCGTGCACGCGCGGTTGCCGCATGGCCTTCAGTACAATCTGCATCTGCTGACGCATGCCCAGTTCATGAATGTCGCGGAGGGGCACCACCTGCGTGGTGCGGGTGCCCAGTTCGAACCGATCGCCCAGAAGATGCGATTCGGCCTCCTCCGCCATCAACCATTCCAGCCTGCGTTTTTCCCAGTCCAGCCTCGGTTTTTCCATGAATGTTTACCTCCTGCCTGCGTTCGGGCCAAAGCCCGCAGTTTTCCCCACCTGGCCCAGTGCATGATCCTCTCCACGCACCCGGGCCCACACCTCGGCCAGTGTCTGCTGATCTCGTACGGTTTTCCGAAAACGATCCATCTCTTCTCCGGGGGCCTCCCGGAGAAGATAGGCGCCCAGACGGAGGGCTTCCTCCCGCG
>JALUJC010000235.1 GCA_027053375.1 Caldifarciminota bacterium | reverse complement strand
CATGGTGGACGGACAAACGGCCATACGGCATGAACTGGGCCATGCGCTGGCTGAAACGTGTGTCGGATCTTGAACCACAGGAGGCGTAGCCATGTGGATGGCCATGCTTTTGGCTCTGAGTGGAACCCTGATGAACCCGCAGGGTAAAGCCATCGGTACGGTGGAGATCACCCTCACCCCGCACGGGGTGGTGCTGCACCTGGAAGGGCATCTGCCGCAGGGCACCCATGCCCTGCATACCCATGAAAAAGGCGTGTGCACCCCGCCCGATTTCAAATCCGCCGGCGGACATTACAATCCGGAGGGCAAGGCTCACGGGTTCCTGAACGAGAATGGCTTTCACAAGGGAGACCTGCCCAACATTCACGTGGTGGCGGACACCTTCGCTCTGACCCTTTTCCTGCCCTATCTGTCCGCTGAGGACTTCCAGGCTCCCCGGGCGGTGGTGATTCACCAGGGGCCGGACGATGGACGTTCCCAACCCGCAGGTGCCGCCGGTCCCCGGATCGCCTGCGCCGAACTCCTGCCGTGAACCTGCAGCCCGGCGCACGGAAGGGTCCACGCTTCCACGGAATCCAGATGCATTACGCCGCACAGCCATGGATCCGGGGGCTGCTTGCGGGGTTGTTTCTTGCCTTTCCTCTGGAATCGTATGGCCCCCTCCAGATTCTGGATTCGTTGCCCTCGATCCGGTCCCTGGCCGTTGCCGACCTCTTTGGAGATGGTTCCACCTCTCTTGTGGTGGGATGGCGCCCTGCGGGAGTGGTGGAAATCTGGGAACAAATTTCCTCCGGACGCTGGATACGAGACACGGTTCTGTCCGCAGGAGAAGCCGTATGGGAAGTCCTTCCCTGCGACCTGAATGGGGATGGATGGATGGATCTTCTTGCATCCACAGGGGCCAGCCGGCCGTTGCACCTTCAAGCATGGTACCAGACCTGGAGAACCCGATGGCAGGGACCGCAACACCTTCTCCAGGATACCCTGCCCATGTTTCCAGAGGTCTGCCTTGAAGCAGGACGCATTGCCCTGCACGCAAACGATCCTGTGATGATTTTTCAGTGGGATCCGGATACACTCCTTCCTGTGGACTCCTTCATTTTCAGCGAGACCTATGATCTCATCGGAACGGACCTCTCCGGGGACGGAACGCCCGACCTGGTGCTTGGAACACCCTTTGGGCCCATGATCCTGTACCTTTCTACATCAGGGACCGTGGACAGCAGCCGCCTGCTTTCTGCGACCGCGCTGGCGATCCGTGTACGGGCGGGAGATCTGGATCACGATGGGATCACCGACCTTCTGGCGTTCACGGGATCGGAGATCCTGTGGTGGAAGGGTCCCACGTTTGTATCCGGACCCCAGCCTCTTCCGGCTGGCGGGGTGGATGCCATGGAGGTGGACACCTTTTCTTCTGTGACCCGGGTCCTTCACGCGGAAAGAACCGGATCTTTCTCAGGCGAACTGCGCGTATCTTTCCTTTCCCGTAATGGTTCCTGGCAAACCCGCGTGGTGGACAGCCTTCCGTCCTATACCTCCGGGTTGAAAATACGGGCGTTCCGTGAAGGTCTGGCATTGTCCTGGATCTATCTTGCGGTGTTGCCCCGTACGCAGGTTTCCACCCGGGAGAATCTCCCCTCTCATCCAGTTACAGCCGAAGTAAGGGTCCTTCGGCCCGGCCAAAAGTTTCCCGGACACCGGGAACTTCGTTCCGTCCTGGGCCGACGATATCCTCTTGGCAACGGTGGACGGGTGCCCTACGGTATTCCATCGGGCGTATACTGGGTACGCCCCACCCGAGCAGGCCTGAAGGCGCTCCGTATTCTGATCCCGTGATGTTTCTGCACACCCTGGCCCGCTGGTTCCAGCGTCATGCTTCAACACGCACGATCCTGTGGACCACCGCCGGGACGCTGCTGGTAAACCCCGGGATCTTTTCCGCCGTGAAATCCTGGCTCCACCCCGGAATTCCACAACCTCGTCCCCTGGACCTCTATCTGTTTTATGACCCCACCACGGTCAGAACCACCCTGCAGGCGCTGGGGCCCGCTGGACGCGCTTCCCTTCCCTGGACAGCGTTCACCCTTGATCTTGTTTATCCCCTGTTCTATGGATCGCTCATCGCCCTGTTGCTCACCCGGCTTCACCGCTCCAAAGCGGAGAAGTGGCTCTGGCTTCCTTTGCTTACCGTGGGGGCTGACCTTGCAGAGAATACGCTTCTCTCGTTGCTTACCGTGACCTATCCGACCTTCCCGGACTGGATGGCCTGTACAGCTGCCGGGGCCACGTTTCTCAAATGGGCCGGCCTCACCGGCAGTCTTTTCGGGATCCTCCTGGGTTTTCTCCTCACCGCCCGGATGAAACCCGCATCTCACGACCCGCTGCGGAACCAGCGCTGAAGATCGTCCAGTCGTTCCGGATCGGGAAGGCCCACCTGCAGGATCTCCCCCTCCACCACCAGGGTGGGCACGGCCCGGACACCGTAGTGGTCTGCAAGCCGGCAACAGGTGCCATCCCGACATTCCTGGGCACGGTGAACTTCCAGGTCCACCCCGGGAGGGAGGATAGCGCGGATCATCACCTCTGTCCGATCACACAGTTTGCAGTCTGCCCGAAAAAGCTCCACCTTCATGGTTTTCCTTCTTTTTGTCGGGACGTATCTTTGCGGGAATGGAACGTCAGCCAGGCCTGCGCAGGCATCACCCGTACGGTATCCTCTCCCACCTTCAGGATTTTCACCTCAGCACCCCCCTTTTCCTCCTTCTCCACCACAACAAAGGGGAAATATCCA
>JALUJC010000234.1 GCA_027053375.1 Caldifarciminota bacterium | reverse complement strand
CAGCGCTTTGCGAATGGCCTGCACCTGTCCGTCCATCATGGCCGAGGGCGCCACCATATCGGCACCGGCCTGCGCGAGGCTCACTGCGGTTTTCCCCAGAAGTTCCAGGGTGGCGTCGTTGTCCACCTCCTGGCCGTACAGCACCCCGCAATGTCCGTGGGAGGTGTATTCACACAGGCACACATCGGCAATCACCACCAGGTCCTTCCCGAAAGTTTCCTTCAGGGTGCGGATCGCCCGCTGCACGATACCCTCTTCGTCGTATGCCCCGTGCCCCTGTTCGTCTTTGTGGGCAGGGATACCAAAAAGGATAACCGCAGGAATCTCCCGCTGCACCACCTCTTCCGCGGCAGGGAGCAGACGATCCAGCGAATACCGGTACTGTCCTGGCATGGAGGGGATTTCTCTTTCCACGCCCTTCCCTTCCTGTACGAACATGGGATAGATCAGGTCTTCCACCCGAAGATGGGTCTCCTGTACCATCCGACGAAGCCTATCCGTCCGGCGCATCCGTCGGGGTCGATCAACCGGAAACATGGCGTTCCTCCTTCTCATGGGTTTGCATCCACGCCACCATCCCCTCTGGCGTATGAACAGGGCTTTCCAGGGAGGGCCATCCCAGAGATTCCAGGGTCTGCCGGGTGGCTGGGCCGATCGCCCAGATCTGGACCGTGGCGGGGGGGGCGATCCCCTGTTGATCAAGAAATTCTTTGAGAAACTGGACCGTGCTGGGGCTGGTGAACATCCAGTGATGGGCCGTCAGAATTTCCTTCAGGAAAGGGAGCAGACGCTCTTCTGGGAATGGTTCGGTGCGGTAGGGAGGGAGGGTCTGGACATGCGCGTTTCTGGATCGAAGCAATTCCGGGATCAGCGGGCGTCCGCCAGACCGAAGCAGCAGCACCTCTTTCCCCTCCAGCGATTCGCTGGAAAGCAGGGCCACCAGCCCTTCGGCGCTGTATGTTTTCGGGATCCGAACCCCGAAGCATACCCGTGCCTCCAGCGCACGGGCAGTGGAGGGACCGATGGCATAAACGGGGACATCCGGCCAGGGGATTCCGAAGTGCTGGAGCCAGCGGAAAACCCCTTCCACACCGCGGGGGCTTGTGAAAATCAGCATGTCCGCATGGGTGAAGGTTTCCGGAAAATGGGGTGGGGGGGCAAGATAACGGAACCGAAGGAGAGGGAAATAGATCGGAGTATACCCGGCCAGATGCAGGGCAACACCGGTTGCGCGTGCCTCGTCAAAGGCGCGGAAGAGCACCACCCCCGGTCCTGTGGGAAACGTCGGAGGTTTCCAGGGGGCGCTGGAAGTCAGGTACACCGTACCGGGATCCTGGTGTACAGGGGACGGGCCGATCTCCCAGGGCACCTCCGGGTTGAAGAACAAAAGCGGGCTGGGGCGCTCTGCCACAAGCTTCGTGGCTTTCTGGAGGCGACGAACCACTTCGTCTGGGAGAAACGCGGGAGGCCAGTTCGGATCCAGCAGCAGGGGGTTATCCTGTAAGGCGGGCACGGAGTTCCTCCTCCATGGTTTGCGCCAGCTGTTCATAACTGGAGGCAAGGATATGGAACTGGATGTGGCCTGTGGGTGCCCGGTACGCAAGGAACCCTTCCCAGCCATTCGGATGGGGATGCACGTAGCTCCCGAACGGAGCGTGGCAACCCGCACCTGCCAGTGAAAGTAACCGCTGCTCAAGACGGACCGCCCTTTCGGTATCCGGATGATTGAGCGCCTCGCGTACCCGGGCTTTGCGCGGATCGTTGCTGCGCATTTCCACGGCGATGACGCCCTGGGCAGGGGCGGGAATCATGTGCGGGGGTTCAAGAACACGGACAGGGAAAGCGTCCACATGGGTCTGGCCCGGTTTCCAGCGTTTCAGACGCAGGAGTCCTGCTGCAGACAGGATGAGGGCATCGGTCTCTCCCTCCTGAAGTTTACGAAGGCGGGTGTCCACATTGCCCCGAAGGGGATGAACCTGAATTCCAGGGTAGAGGCGGGATAGAAACATGCGCCGCCGTGGACTTGAGGTGCCCACGCGCTGGAATCCCTCCCGGTAGATCAACACGTCCCAGGGGATGTCTCGCCGGAGAAAGGCAACGCGTTCCAGCCCTTCGATGGGCTGTACGGGAAGATCTTTGGCACTGTGTACGGCAAGGTCAATTTCCTCCTGCTGGAGCGTCTGCTGAATTTCCTTGACAAAGATCCCCACGCCGCTGAACGTTGCCGATCGGTCCCGGTCTCCACGGGTGGTGATCCAGCGGAAAGAGACCTCCAACCCTGCCTCCCGAAGCCGTTCTGCGACCGTGTGCGCCTGAATTCTGGACAGTTCGCTGCCCCGTGCGCCTATGACGAGATGCGCCATTTTCGTACAACCTCCTCGGGGTCGGCTTCCAGTGCCAGTGCCCGTGCCGGGTGCAGTGCCTTGTTCATCCACCGTCGGATCCACGCCTGTACTTCCTCTTCGGGGATCTGGGGAAATCGGTGCTGAAAATCCCGGAGTGCCGCCTGTTCTAGCTCCCGGGCTTTTTGTTGAAGATCCCGCAACACGGGCCGACGCTGCAGGGTTGAGAGCCATCTCCGGAAGGTCTCCCGTTCCTGTGCGAGGATCTGTTCGGCGTGGGCCAGGGCTTTCTGTTTTCGTTGTTGCATGATGTGTTGTTCCTGCTGTACGTCGTCCAGGGTGGTTCGCAGGATGCGCGGGTCATCCCGAAGGGCGGGATCGAGGACCGAGGGAAGGGTCAGGTCCACCACATGCAGGGGGTGGGTGCGTCCTTCCAGGTCAGCACGCCGTAAGAT
>JALUJC010000233.1 GCA_027053375.1 Caldifarciminota bacterium | reverse complement strand
CCCCTGTTTCTGTTTCCACCCCTGAGATGCAAACAGGGAGGTTCTATGCAGCGTAAATTGTTGTTAGATGACGTTCCGGTCAAAGAATTCCTGGGTGCGCGGGATGCTCATCTGCGGCGCATTCAGGAGGATTTTCAGGATGTCAAACTTGTGGTGCGCGGGGAAGAACTGGTGGTGAAGGGACCGGAGGAGCAGGTGGCGCTGGTGGAGGAAGTGGTGCGGGTGCTTAAGGGGATGCTCCAGCGACAGGGTCGGCTGGAGGAACTGGATGTGCTCCGGGTGATTCAGCGGGTTCGTCACCGAAATGCGGGCACTTCTGAAGGAAATCTGGTGATTCTGACTCCAAAACGAAGAATCCAGCCGCTCACCCCGAGACAGGCCACCTATTTGCAGGCCATTGAACGTCATGATGTGGTGCTCTCGGTGGGACCGGCGGGAACCGGGAAGACCTTTCTCGCGGTGGCCATGGCGCTGAAGTATCTGTGGGAGGAGCGGGTGGAAAGGATTCTTCTCACCCGTCCGGCTGTGGAGGCAGGCGAATCCCTGGGATTCCTCCCTGGAGACTTTCAGGAAAAGATCAATCCCTATCTCACCCCGCTCTACGATGCGCTTCAGGCCATGATTCCCTATGAAAAAGTGCAGCGGCTCATGCACAAGCGCATCATTGAGGTGGCACCTCTGGCTTATATGCGGGGACGCACGCTGGGGGATGCCTTTATCATTCTGGACGAAGCACAGAACACAAAATCCGTACAGATGAAGATGTTCCTGACCCGCCTGGGTCCCCGGTCCAAGGTGGTGATCACGGGGGATGTGACCCAGATTGACCTGCCGGCCCATGAACGATCGGGGCTGGTGGAGGCCATCTCTGTGCTCCGGGGTGTCCCGGGAATCGCGGTGGTGGAGCTCACGCAGGATGATGTGATCCGCCACCCCCTGGTTCGCAACATCATACAGGCCTATGAGCGATCCTCCCAGTCAAATCCCGAACGTTCCTGAGTGGAGCCGTTCCCTGCTGACACCTCGGGCGCTGGGGTTCTGGGGGGTCTGGATTTTCCTCCAGCTTTCCTGGGCCTGGCATGTGTCTCTCCCGCTGCCCGACCAGGTCGGGGTGATGACCGGGGTCACGCTTGCATTCTGGGGTCTGTTCCAGGCTTACGCCCGAAGGCGTGCAAGGGAGACCCGTGTACAGCTCGGGTTTGCGCTGCTGATTCTTCTCACCTTTGGCGGCGAGCTTGCCCTGGTGCACCTGTTCCCGGATCGCGCCTATGCCCCCATCACGCTTCTTCCGTTGATGACCCTGTTTCTGGTGTTCTGGGTGGGGAGACGGGCAGCCCTGCTGGAGTCCGTACTCGCAGCCATCTGGAGCGGTTTTCTCTGGCCCGATCCCGCAGGTGCCATATGGTACCGTGTGCTGCTCTCCCTGGCGGTGATCCAGTTTCTTTATCCCCTGTCCAGCCGGTGGCATTTCTATCGCCTGATCGGCGCTTTTACCGGGGTCACCCTGTTTGCGATTCTGACCACCAGTGCCCGGCACTCCATTCTGCTGCATACCATGCCTGGTTGGCTCCATCCCCTGGGGTGGACCCTCCTGGAAGACGCGGTGGTATTCGGCAGCCTCTTTCTGCTTCTTCCCGTGTATGAGCGTCTCTTCCAGATCACCACGGATCTGACGCTGCTGGATCTGCTGACCCTGGAACATCCGCTCATTCAGGAACTGGGAAGAAAGGCCCCCGGGACGTTTTCTCACAGCCTGGCGGTGGCCAGTCTCGCAGAAGCTGCTGCAAGGCAGATTGGCGCCAATCCTCTGCTGGTGCGTGTGGGCGGGCTGTTCCACGATGTTGGAAAAGTCTTTCGTCCGGAGTATTTCATTGAAAATCAGATGGGGCGTGAAAATCCCCATGATCATCTTGCACCCAGGGTGAGCGTGCTGATTCTGATCGCCCACGTGAAGGATGGGGTGAGGCTCGCGCGACAGCATCGTCTGCCCGAGCCCATTGTGCGCATGATCCAGACCCACCACGGCACCACCCTGATGCGTCCCTTCTTCCAGAAGGCCCGGGAGGCGGATCCTCATGTATCCGAGCAACCATTCCGGTACCCTGGACCCAAACCGGTCAGCAAGGAAGAGGTGATTGTGATGCTGGCAGATTCCGTGGATGCCGCCTGTCGAAGCATTCAGGATCCCACACCCCGAAGGCTGAAGGACATGATGCAGGCCGTGATCCGGGGCAAGCTGGAAGACGGGCAGCTGGATGAATCCCACATCACACTGGGAGAACTCAGTGCCATTCAGGAAGCCTTTTTCCCCGTTCTTCTCGGACTGTACCACCCCCGGATCCCTTATCCCGGTCAGGAGGAATCCCGTGCGCAGGATCGAGGTGTACAATCGCTCCGGATATCCACTCGCGCCCAGATTTTTGAGTAAGCTCCGGAACTTTCTCCAGGAGGTGGTCCGGTCCCGGGTCCCCGGGAAAGGTCTCCGAACGATCCGGGTGGTGTTGACCCAGGATGCCCATGCACGGCGGTTGAACCAGCGCTTCCTTGGGCGCACCTATGCCCCCGATGTGCTCAGTTTCCCGCTGGACGAGGAAGGTGAGGTGTATGTGAACCTGGATCGGCTCCAGCGTCTCAGAAGCACCTTCGGTCTCGCGGATCTTGTGGCATACTATGCCCTTCACGGGGTGCTGCACCTTCTGGGGTATACCCACCATGGGGCGCGGGATGAAAAAGAGATGATGGGGCTTCAGGAACGCCTGTTTGATCAATGGATCTCCCATTATCACTGAGCCTTTTCCTGGTGCTGCTTTTCCTCTCCGCCCTTTT
>JALUJC010000232.1 GCA_027053375.1 Caldifarciminota bacterium | reverse complement strand
TGCGGGCCCTGCAGAGCGTGGGGGCCCGGGGAATCCGGGTGGTGGAGGGGCAGGCACGTGTCCGTCGATGGATGGGGAAGCGGCTGCTTCCCAGCACCCTGTTCCGCATCCGCACCACCCGGGAAGGCGTGTGGCTGGAGGGGTGGGGACACGGGCACGGCGTGGGGATGTGTCAGGTGGGCGCGGGGGGGATGGCCGCGCTGGGCTACACCGCACGCCAGATCCTCTCCCACTACTACCCTGGCACGCGGTTGCGCCGCCTCTGGTAAGTGGGCCTATTCCCCCTCCAGAACCGAAATTCTGGACGCGTGTGCCACCAGAAGCAGACCGGAGGGTCCAAAAGCCACCCCACGTGCACTGCGCATACCTGCGTGATGCGCCACAAACCGCGGGTTGGCGCCATCGGTCAGATCCACCACCAGCAGACCTTCCGATCCAGAGGCAACCAGGGCAAGGGTTCCTGTGATGGCCACGTCCGACCACACGGGGGTGGTATAGAAATAACCCGTTCCCTGAACCACCGCAGGTTGATAGGGGTTCTGGAGGTTGAAGACCACCATCCGTCCGGATCCCGTGACCGCGTACCCGAAGGGCAGGTTCAGGGCCAGCCTCCGGGCATCGGCCAGCCAGACGGATCCCGCCTGTCCGACCTCCAGCGGTTGTGAAGGCTGGCTCAGATCCATGACACGCAGGCGTCCATCCCCATTCCCGGCTTCCAGAATGAAGAGATGATTGCCCACCAGCGCAACCCCCCGGCTTTCGGTGTAGTTCTGTGCCACAGGCACCTGTGCGAGCAGCACGGGCTGCCCCGACCGCAACACATACACCCGGGTTCCTCCCACACCGTCCGCCACCGCGAGCAGAGAGTCTCTGAGGTCCACATCCCAGGCCTGAAGGAGGGTGTCTGCAGCACCGATCAGGGAGGGCGTGGCGGACGTGAGACGGTACACCCGCAACCCTCCCGGAGGTCCCGAGGCCACCACCAGAAGGGTGTCCCGAACAATCAGCGCCCGTGTGTAGCCGTCCTGAGGCAGGGTATCCACGGGTATCAGCTGGTCCCCGCTCAGGCGTGCCACCAGAAGCCCCGCCGTTCCCAGAGCCGCATAGACCTGGTTTCCGTCTCTTTGTATACGTTCCGGTGTGCCGGGAACCGCAAGATCACTGCGTACGCGGGGTTCTGCAAGAAAAACACGAACCTCCGACCAGGGACTCCACGCCGAATCCCGCAATGCACGCATCCGCCAGAACCAGAGACCGCTCTCCCCGTTCAGTGCCCAGACATAGGATGAGTCCCAGGGATCCAGCACAATGTCGGCAAAGGGATTCTGGAAATCCGCACGGGTGCTGATCTGGAGTTCATACTGCTCTGCATTTTCCACGGTGTCCCACACGAACACCACCGTGTCCAGGTTCCAGAACACGGCGCTGTCCGCCGGTTGTCGCAACACCGGGGTCCCCATCCAGCCCTTCAGCGCGTTGCATCCGGTCCCCAGAGCGGCTGCCACTACAAGAACTCCAAGAAACCACCCGCGTTTCATGGTGTGTCCTCCTGTGCCTGCATCTCAAGCATAAAGGACCGTACCGGAGAGAGCCGTGATGAAAGTCTCATCTTCCAGAATGCTCCACCAGTTCCACCAGCACCCGTCCGGTGTCGGCGGGGTGAAGAAAGGCAATCCGGTGACCCAGTGCCCCCATCCGGGGACCCTCCACCACCCGGTATCCCTCCTGAACGTACCGATCCAGCGCATGGTCCAGCGCTGGAACACGAAAGGCCAGGTGATGAAGGCCTTCTCCGCGCTTTTCCAGGAATTTCTGAACGGCGGTGTCCTCTCGCAGGGGCATGATCAACTCCAGCCTGGGTGTATTCCCCTCGCCCCGGGCAAGAAACACAAAGCGCAAGCCCCGTTCGGGGTCCTCATCCCTGGCCACCACCTTCCACCCGAGCAGGTTCTCCCAGAGGGTTGCGGCCTGCGCCACCTCCCGCACCACAATGCCAATGTGATCTAAGGGATACACGGTCCATCCTCCTCTTTCCAGGTGAGATGAAGCCGGGCCAGCGGCTGGTTATCTCCGGTACGAAAGATCTCATGCGAAGAAGAAGTTTTCTCATGCCAGAAGCGCACACCGATGCGGTCCCCCACCCGTGCCTCCCGAAGAAAGCGCACATGCACGAAAGCAGGACGATGCGCGATCAGCCAATCCGGAGGGAGCGCATCCAGCGCCAGCCGGAGATGCTGGGTGTTGTTGAGATGGCCCTGGAGGTCCACATCCGACCACCGGATACGATCATGCCAGACCCGGGGTGCCGAATTCCCCGGATTCCATTGAAACTTCGGGGGCGTGAGCGCCCTGCGGTCAGGGAAACGGGGCAGATCTTCCCGGGTCACCTTCTCCAGCCGAAGGGGACGATGGGTGCGGGCGTCCAGAAGCGCCCAGATCGTGGCTGCACGTGCCCACAGTGATCCATCGGCACCCCGGACCTCCATATCACGGCGTCCCCGCAGGATCCCGTGATCCACAATCCAGGTCCGCACTTCCCCGTGGGCGGGCCACCCGGGAAGACGCTGGATCTCCATGACCAGTTCCACCATCACCCAGAAGCTTCCACGTCGCTGCATTTCCTCATAGCCATACCCGAGCCGCAGTGCATGCTGGCTGGCCGCTTCCTGAAGGCATCGTGCAAGGGCATGAAGATGCCAGCGGTTGCAGGCATCCACCTCATGGGTGGAAATCTGGAAGGCATGGTGATAAAGGGGCGGAGGCGTTTCAGGACCCATCATAGGTCCCCCACACATCCCGCAGCGCACCCGCGATTTCGCCGAGTGTGGCATTCTGGCGCACCGCTTCCAGGATGAAGGGCATCAGATTGTCCGTTCCCCGGGCGGCCTCCCGAAGACGCGCCAGCGCCCGTTCCAGGGCGCTGGAATCCCGGTGTTCACGAAAAGCCTCCAGCCTTGCCTGTTCTTCCTTTGCAAGCTGATCCGGGATCTCCAGGCGTTCCACTTCGCGGACCCCGGCCTCCGGATCCTGAAAGCGGTTGACCCCCACCACCACGGTCTCTCCGGTGTCTACACGTTGCTGGGCACGATAGGCGGACTCTTCCAGCTCCTTCTGAAAGATGCCCGCACGGACACAGGCCACTGCGCCGCCCAGTTCATCAATTTCCCGGAGTTTCTCCCACACCGCCTCTTCCATCTCCCGGGTAAGCCGCTCCACATACCAGCTCCCTCCGAGGGGATCAGCCACAGAGGGAATGCCGGTCTCATAGGCAAGAATCTGCTGGGTTCGCAGAGCCAGACGGGCCGCTTCTGTGGAAGGCAGGGCCAGGGCTTCATCATACCCGTTGGTGTGCAGGGACTGGGTGCCACCCAGCACAGCCGCCAGGGCCTGATAGGCCACACGGATCAGGTTGTTCAGGGGTTCCTGGGCGGTGAGGGTGGACCCCGCCGTCTGTGTATGAAACCGCAACCGCCAGGAACGGGGATCCTGCGCACCGAACCGCTCCTTCATGATCCGCGCCCAGACCTTCCGGGCGGCGCGGAACTTGGCAATCTCCTCAAAGAAATCGTTGTGGGCTGCGAAAAAGAAGGACAACCGCCGTGCAAATCCGTCCACGTCCAGCCCGCGGCGCCGGACCTCCTCCACATACGCCACCCCATCGGCCAGCGTGAAAGCCACCTCCTGGACCGCCGTGGCGCCGGCTTCCCGATAGTGATACCCGGAAATGGAAATGGGGTACCACTGAGGCACCTGCGCGGTGGTGAAGGCAATGAGATCTCCGGCAAGCCGCATGGAGGGTTCCACAGGATAGATGTAGTTCCCACGCGCGGCAAATTCTTTCAGGATGTCGTTCTGTACCGTTCCCCGCAGGGCGGCCCACTCCGTTCCACGCCGTTCCGCCAGCACCAGATAAAACGCCAGCACCATGGGGGCGGTGGCGTTGATGGTCATGGAGGTGGAGACCTGATCCAGGGGAATATCCCGCATCACCCGCTCCATGGCGGCCAGGCTCCAGATGGAGACCCCCACCTTGCCCACCTCACCCTCAGCCAGGGGATGATCCGGGTCATAACCCAGCTGGGTGGGGAGGTCAAAGGCGATGGAGAGGCCGGTTTGCCCACGGGAAAGGAGATAGCGGAAACGTGTATTGGTTTCTTCTGCGGTGCCGAACCCTGCGTACTGGCGCATGGTCCAGAGCCGACCGCGGTACATGGTGGGATAAACCCCGCGGGTAAAGGGATACTGCCCCGGATCCCCGAGATGCCTGTCGTACGCCAGGTCCTGGAGATCCTCCGGGCGGTAGAGCCCCTTGCGGGGCAGGCCGGAGGGCGTGCGATCGTCGGCCATACCGTAAAGATACGGGGTGGAAAGGAAAGCATCAAGGGAGGAGTCACGCTACAAAGAACCTTGACCGGTTTTCTTTTGCTCTCTATACTATACACTAAGATAACCTTAGGGGATGGGTAGGGTATAGATCAATGGCAACACTTCGGGCCCTCCGGTTGGTTTCGCCGCGGGCAACTTTTCTCCCTTTGCGCCATCCCCCAGGAGAAGGAGGTGTGTGATGTTCCAGGTATCCGTCGTATCCGGTATCCGCGAGCTTCTCTCTATTCGGGGATGGTCGCGGAAGGGATGGTCCGGAATCGTTCGCATCCCGTACCGAACCGCTATGTTTTCTCCTTGTGACATATCCGTATACCCGTCCCGGGGAAAAGCGCTCAGAATCCTCCAAAAAAGCGGGTGGGCGCTCTTGCTCCTTCTGCCCACGCTCCTTTCCGCTGGCTACTGGACCTATGAGACCGTGGATACCGCGGGGATTACAGGGCAATCCGCTTCTCTGGCGCTGGATCAGGACAACCGACCGCACGTCAGCTATTACGATGGCACCGGCAAGGACCTGAAATACGCCCATCAGTCAGGAGGTACCTGGATTATTGAAACCGTGGACACCACCGGCGATGTGGGGCAATATACCTCCCTCGCCCTGGATGCGAACGGTGACCCCCACATCGCCTATTACGATGCGACCAGCGGGGATCTGAAATACGCTCGCAAATCCGGCGATTCCTGGATCATTGAAACCGTGGACACCGCTGGCAATGTGGGGCAGTCTGTCTCCCTCGCCCTGGATGTGTTTGGCAATCCCCACATCAGTTATATGGACTGGACCAATGACGACCTGAAATATGCCCGCAAATCCGGCGGCACCTGGATCATTGAAATCGTGGACACCTCCGACTTCCTGACAAGCTATGTGTCCTCTCTGAAAACAGATCGAAACGGCAATCCCCATATCGCCTATTACATCGCCTCCAGCGGAGACCTGAAATACGCCCGCAAGTCCGGCAGCATCTGGACCATTGAAGCCGTGGACACCGCCGGGACCGTGGGGCAGTACGCCTCGCTGGCGCTGGACGCGGACGGAAATCCCCACATCAGCTATTACGACTGGATCAACGACGACCTGAAATACGCCCGCAAATCCGGGAGTTCCTGGGCCATCGAGACCGTGGATACCACGGAGAATGTGGGGATGTATTCTTCCCTGGCCCTGGACGCAGGCGGCATTCCCCACATCGCCTATTACAACCTCACAAGCGGAAACCTGAAATACGCGTACAAATCCGGAAGTTCCTGGACCCTTGAAACCGTGGACGCAACCGGTGACGTGGGGGAGGATGCTTTCCTGGCGCTGGATGCGAACGGCAATCCCCACATCGCCTATCACAACGCCACCACGGGGGACCTGGCATATGCGACCACCGCCATCCGGCTGCTTTATCCCAACGGCGGGGAAGTGTGGCATCCCGGGGAAAGGCAGCGCATCCGCTGGAGCGGTGCAGGCCCGGTCAGCATCTTTTTCTCCCCGGACGGAAGCATCTTCCGGTTGCTGGTCAGCAACGTGAGCAGCGGAGCCTATACCATCCTGGCGCCCCATGATCTCACGGAACGGGCGGTGATCAAAATCGTCCGGGACAGCTTCCCCATGTCCGTGGACTTCAGCGACCGGCCTTTCAGCATCCGGAGGGCCCTGCCCTTCCGGCAATTCCATAAAGAGGCCGTAGACACCGCCGGGGATGCGGGCATGTACACCTCCCTGGATGTGGCCTCGGACGGCACCCCCCACATCGCCTATCACGATTACACCAACGGCGATCTGAAATACGCATACCGTTCCGGAGATTCCTGGGTCATTGAAACCGTGGACACCCCGGGGGTCATGGGCTGGTATCCCTCGCTTGTGCTGGACGCCGGGGACTCTCCCCATATCGCCTATCAGGACTACACCAATGGCGATCTGAAATACGCACACCGTTCCGGGGGGACCTGGATTGTGGAAACCGTGGACACCCCGGGCGCCGTGGGCGAGTTTGCCTCCCTTGTGCTGGATGCGAACGGCAATCCCCACATCAGCTATTACGATGCCACCAACGGAGATCTGAAATACGCCCGGAAAACTGGAGGAATATGGATCGTTGAAACCGTGGACACAGCGGGAGGTGTGGGGCAATACACGTCCATCGCTCTTGACGCGTACGGTAATCCCCACATCAGCTATTACGACGCCACCAACGGGGATCTGAAATACGCCCGGAAATCCGGTGGAACCTGGACCGTTGAAACGGTGGACGCATGGGGATCAGTCGGTGCTTACACTTCCATCGCGCTGGATGGCAGCAACACTCCCCACATCAGCTATTACGATGCCTCCAGCTATCGTCTGAAATATGCCCGAAAATCCGGGGGATCCTGGATCATTGAAATCGTGGACGCCACAGGAGATGTGGGATCGTATTCCTCCATCGCCCTGAACGGAGGCAATCCCCACATCAGCTACTATAAGGAACTCATCATTGATGGAGATCTGAAATACGCCCACAAGGTCGGCGACTCATGGATCGTGGAAACCGTGGACACAGCCGGCAACGTGGGCCGTTATACCTCGCTGGCCCTGGACGCGAACGGCAATCCCCACATCGCCTATTACGACCTCACCAACGGCGATCTGAAATATGCCTCCCAGGCCTTTTCCCTCTTCTCCCCCCGCGGCGGAGAGACCTGGAACGTGGGCGCAAAGGCCACCCTCAAGTGGGGCGGGCCCCGGGACGTGGACGTCTATCTCTCCACCCAGGGCGGCGACCACTGGCAACTCCTGCTCTCCGGCATCTCCGGCACCCCCGTCGGCGACACCTGGCAGTTCTCCTTCCGGGTCCCTCACCTTCCCACCCGCTACGCCAGAGTCAAACTCGCCTATGCCGGCTTTGACCCCTCCCTCCCTCTCAACACCGTCCAGTCCGACTCCTTCTTCCAGATCAAAGCCTCCGTCGTCCTCCTCGCTTTCAACGCCAACCTGGAAAATAACCGCATCCACCTCTCCTGGTCCACTCGCCCCGGACCAGAAGACCTCCTGGGCTTTCATCTGTACCGGATTCGCACCGACGGCTCCGAAGAACGCCTTACCTCCACACCCATTTCGGATACCTCCTTTGACGACACCCCACCCCCCGACATCACCGCCTATGAACTGGGCGCCGTGAACGGCCTCGGCCAGGAGTTCCGCATCGGGAAGGTGGATGTGGCCCTCTCACCCCTCGGTATGAAAATCCTCTCCAGTGGACACGCCGTGCTCCACTTCTTTGTCCCCACCCTCCAGCCCGGTACAAAAGTCCCCGTTCGGATCCTCCTCCTGGATGCCGCGGGAAGAAGCGTGCGTACCCTCGCCCAGGGTTCCTTCACCCCCGGCTACCATGTCGCCCACCTCTCCCTGCCCAACCTCCCACGGGGTACCTATTTCCTCTGGATGGATGCCGACGGAGTCCACCGCCATGTGCGCATCCCCTGGCTACGCTAACAACCACCGTAGGGGAAGGAGAGGTTTCCTTCCCCTCCGCAGCCTGCTTGCCACCATGGTCCTCATCTCCCCCCTCTGGGGGTATCTGGACCTCCTGACCTCCGCAGGCGAACTCTGGCGTACCCACGACGGCACCACCTGGAAGCAACTCGCACGGCTGAACTTCCCGAACCCTGTGGGGTATCTCGCCGGTCCACAGGCCTATGTCCTCACGCAGGATGGCATCCTCCTGTCCTCCTCCGATGAAGGCGTCACCTGGCAGGCAAAAAAAAACTTCACCTTCTCCGATGGCGTCGCTCTCCGCAAAGATAAATCCTCCGGCCTCTTCTTCGCCCTCACCGCCTCCGGGATGGTCCTCCGCGATACCTCCCCTTCCCATCTTCTCCCGGTCGGCCACCTTCCCGCCTCCGATCTCGTGGATCTGGGCATTCACAGCGGCCTCTCCCCACTCCTGTACGCCCTCACCGCCTCCGGCGATGTCTACCGCTCCTCCGACAGCGGCAAATCCTGGCAGCTCGTCGGTCAAACCGGCTTCTCCGACATGCAGGCCCTTACCATGCTCCAGGACACACTCCTCGCCCTCACCTATCAGGGCGATGTTCTCCGCTCTGTGGATTCCGGAAAAACCTGGGTGGGGTGGTCCACCCTCTCCCAGCTGGGCGCCGTTGACCTCCACGCCGATGAGGCCGGGAACCTCTTTGCCGCCCTGTTCACCGGCGAGTTCGCACAGTTCCAGCGCTCCACCTCCTCCTGGTCCTGGATCGGCACACCTTCTCAGATGGGTGTGGTCCTCCTGGCCACGGGCGGCCCCGCCACGTTTGAGGGGGAAACCCGACCTACACCCCCACCCACCTTCACGGTTCGCCCCGCTCAGGGCGGCCTGTGGCTGATCGGCCTCCCTCCAGGCACGCCCTTCCGCATCTGGTCCGTGACCGGAAGACGCCTGCGCACCGGCACCGTCTCGGGATCCCTTCACTTCGTCTCGCTCCCGGGTCAGGGCATTTGCATCCTGGAGGTTGACCACACACGAACACGGGTGATCCTCCCCTGAAAAGGGTTCGGGCTTGACCGATTGCGGTCCCCCGTATACCCTCTGAATCTCCGGTTCCCCGGCGAGAACCGGGGAACCGGGTGAGCAAGGGAGGAAATCTTTGAAAATCCTGATCACCGGAGCCACAGGTTTTCTGGGCAAGCCCCTGAC
>JALUJC010000231.1 GCA_027053375.1 Caldifarciminota bacterium | reverse complement strand
ATGACATCCTCCAAGGTCCTCACAACACGCAGACAGCGTATGATCACCGTATTACGGTTTTAATAAGATATACACCCAATGGGTGTTTACGATTATCGTTGTTTGTGATGGGGATATCCTGGCGTAAGGATGAAATTTATGCAGAATGATGGGTTTGTTGGCTGGATGGTGCATCATCCTTTAAAACACTGAATTCGGGCATTCAGTCTGAATAAGTAACCACGATCTGTATCTTCTGCGCAGAATAAAGTGTCCCTTTTGGTTTGTCTCGACCTTGATGAACTCGTACACTACTTTTCCCCTAAATACGCCGCATCTTCAGAATCACCCTCCATGAGTTAACATAATATACATTATGTACGATTATGATTGGGTGAGTTTCCGTGGAGCTGGGAAGATGGTGGGGGAAAGGTGCGAGATAAAAGGAGATACCGAACCATCACACCCCACGAAGGGTATGGGACATCTCCCGCAGCATGCTGTGATCTGAAAGGGATCCGCTGTGATGCAGGAAGATCCTCAACCGTGCTTGCAACTGTTGAAGACCTCCTGTAAAATCCCGTTAGCGGAACAAAGCAGGAGGTTGATCATGGATCATTTTCACAAAGGGTGGGGATGGATTGCGATCTCCGGATTGTTGTTTCTCTCGGCGTGTGATGCGCTGCTGGATCACGGTCGCGGATACAATGAACCCGGCGGATGTGATCCTGCGCAACCCTGGGTTTCCCTAAGCCTTCATTTTCCCAATACCCTGAAAGGAAGAATCCATCAGGTAGCTGTTTCATTTTATGGAAATATCTATGTGGGCCTTGGAGAGAATCATCAGCAGGTTTTTCGTGACTGGTGGATGTTTGATCCCTATGACTCCAGCTGGTCACGTTTGACGGACTTCCCTGGAAATGGAAGAGACAATGCTTTCGTTTTCGGGCTGGGTTCAAGAATCTATGTGGGTGGTGGGGATATCCGTCACAGTTCTATTCTGCGGGATGTCTACGCCTATGACATACAAAATGATGTGTGGCAGCGTGTGGCCGATTTGCCCTATGAGCTGACCGCTGCTGCAGGAACAGGTGATGGTCGTTATGGGTATGTATTCGGAGGTGCAAATTATCTGGGCTACCTCCCCACTATCCTGCGCTATGATCCTCAAACGAATACCTGGTCCGTGCTGGATACCATCCCGGGTGGGAAAGGCCGACGATCTCCTTTTCTTATATATGATGGAGGATTCCTCTATCTGGGAACAGGACGTGATGTGTCCGGAACTCCTCAGGCTGACGTGTATCGCTACAATCTGCAAAATCACTCCTTTGCTTCACTTCCCTCGCATCCTGTGCCCATAGCAGGCGCCTGGCCCGCGATTGCCAGGGGGAAACTCTATCTTATCGGTGGGAGAACCTCTCTTGGACAGTATACGGATCAGTACTACGGATATTCCTTCCTGAGAGGATCCTGGGAACCCATGGCTCCTTTTCCCGATGGACCACGAAGCAGTCTCCGGGGAGGAAGTTCAGGGAATGATCTCTATCTGGGATTGGGAGAGAAAGACAATGGCGCTTTTCCACAGGACTGGTGGGTTTACTGTGGATCATAGTTGTAAATGAAACCTTGCGTCCTTGCATTTCTGTGTTTTGCTCTTTATGATAGATAGTATGTGGATAATATGGAATAACGCAGGAGGTTACCATGGTACGAAATCTGAGAAACATGCTGGCCGCGGGGGTGCTGACCTATCTGTTTTTCCTCAACTGCGTTATGGTCCAACCCTCTAATCCACCTCAGGATCAGAATCCACCCAATGGTGACACCACCCAGCCTTCTGAACCTCCTCCCAATATATCCTGTTCCACCGGAACATGGACATACATCGGATCGATTCCAAACAGCATGCCCGGGCGGAATAACCAGGTCACTGCTACAGTGAACGGGAAAATTTATATGGGGCTCGGGAACACAAATGACCTGGTATTCAATGACTGGTGGATGTTTGATCCGCAGACCGGTCAGTGGACCCGACTTCCCGATTTTCCAGGAAAACCCAGAGATCTTGCCTTCTCATTTGTCGTTGGTCATGTGATTTATGTGGGGGGTGGAGACAGCCTTCGGTATTATCCATACGCTGACTTCTATGCATATGATACCCAGAGTAATTCGTGGAAATCCGTTGCCTCTTTGCCTTACGAGCTTTCAAGCGCCTCCGCCACAAGTGATGGTCAATATGGGTATGTGTTTGGTGGTGAAACGTACATGGGATATGAAGCAAGAATCCTCCGCTATGATCCCACAAATGACCAGTGGTCCGTGATGGACACGGTCCCCGGGGGAGCCGGAAGACGTGCACCCTTTATCATTTATGACAGCGGGTATTTGTATCTCGGCACAGGAAGAATTAACACCACGGATTATCTGTCCGACTTTTATCGGTATCAGCTATCCACAGGTACATGGGAACTGCTTCCCGACCATCCATACCCCGTCTATGAGGCCTGGCCTGTGATTGTCAACCAAAAGTTGTACCTTCTGGGCGGACATAAACCCGTCGCAGAGTTCACTGATCAATATTATGCGTACAATTTTCAAACCGGTAGCTGGGAAGCCATCCGTTCATTCCCTGGTGGACCAAGAAATGATTTGCGAGGAGGCGCCGACCAGGGTCGGATCTACGTGGGCATGGGGGTTACACCGTATCTCACATTTCCGCCGGATTGGTGGATGTTCTGCGCCCAGTAGCCTGCTCACCAGTCTCAGGAGGGAATGTACGCCTGATATAGCTTCAGAAGCCGTAAGGAAAGTGCGTCCACCGAAAACTGCCTCTTGATAAGGTCCTGTCCATGCTGTACAGTCTGTACGGCAAGCTGAGGATCCTGGATATAGCGCTCAATCGCCCTTGCAAGGGCTTTTGGATCCTTCTCTGGCACAAGAAGACCGGTTTTTTCATGTTGCACAATATCCACAATTCCGCCAACCCGTGAGGCCACAACCGGCAGACCATACTGAAGGGCTTCTAAAAGCACCACCCCCAGACCCTCCGTATCTCCACGTGAATCAACAATGGCTGGAAGTACGAAGATTTCTGCCTGTTTATACTGTAAATCAAGTTCCTTATCGGAAATGCGCCCAAGAAAACGTACTTGGTGTGTAATGGAAAGGTCATGTGCCAGGCGCTCCCAGGATTCTCTTTCCGGCCCGTCTCCCACAAGAGTGAGCAAGAGATCGGGATACCGTGGAATCAAGAGCTTCACTGCTTTGAAAAGAACTGGAACCCCTTTCCGTTCCACCATCCGCCCCACAAAAAGAATTCTCGGACCCTGAATCTTTCCGCGGGGTGCCTCCATCTTTGAGTTTGATACGGCCGCAGAAAACGGCAAAATGCTCAGGCGCTCTTTAGGGATCTCCTGGGACACAAGATCCTGAAGAAGACGCGCGGCATAGGTTGAAATGGCGATCCAGTGATCGGCTGTATAAACCAACGGACCGACCAGTGGTTTTATTTTCTTTGCAAGGGTCAGTTCTGCCGTATAGTAGGTGTGAAGAATCGGGATGTTGCGGCTGCGAAAAGGGAGTGCAAAAATGGCCAGGGGGATGGGCCAGTGGACATGGACCACATCGTACCGCTCCTTGCGTGCAAGTCTTTGAGCCTGGATATATCCACCCAGCAGATAGGGTGGAATCAGCAGCCAGCGCCATGCCTGGTGTTTGAGCATTTCAGGGATGGCAGCTTCATAGGTGAACGTTTCCCACCTTGCTGGTGCATATCGATACCGATGCACCCGGAAACCCCAGAGATCTTCCCCCTTCATACCCATGTTTGCTGAAGCAAGAATGTGTACGCTTACACCGTGTTCCTGTAGTTTTCTCAACAGACCCCACAACCAGGGGGTGAGAACCTCCTCTTTACGATAGGGAAATGCCGTAACAATATGCAAGACTTTCATTGGGCTACGCTGTACGCTTCTGTGCAAGAATCATGATATTCGGGGCAAACAAACCTGAAAGGAGTGCGCGCAATCCTGGAATCAGGCGAACAATCTTTGCCATCCATCGCCAGCTCTTCTTTCTCAAATACGAATGCCGTTCAAAGAACAAGAGAGGAACCACATTTTCCACATGAAACCCCATCTTCCTCAGTGTTCGGATTACAGAAATGTAGGACCAGAGACGAACATCAAACCGCTCTTCACCCCGGATAACCCGAACGAGAACATCTCGGATGGGGCCAGGCATCCAGTGAATCCCCGGCATTCGATAATGGACCTCCCAGAACCACCAGGCATTGGGGGTTGCAAGATACAACCATCCTCCCGGTTTAAGCACACGTGCAAGTTCCTCTAACGCACCGTATGGGTCAGGCACGTGCTCCAGCACATGGTTAAAGAACAACACATTCACACTCTTATCATGAAAGGGGAGTGCCATGGCGTCACCGATCATCATGCGATGTGATTCATACACGAGGGCGGATTCCCGCTCGAGACCAATAATCGGGTGTCCGAATAGATGTTCAAGTTCCGTTTTCAAGACGCCCGGACCCGCTCCGACATCCACCCATATTCCCTGAACATCTTTCAGTCTATGGAAGGTCACACCATAGATGACACGTGCGCGTTCCCGCCGGGATTGGACATATTCCTCGCTACTCCAGTAGTGCACTCCAATGGATCCCCGCTTCATACGTCATTGACTCCTTTTGTATGGTCAAACTGTGGCGTTTTATTGGGAACACTTCCCGCCAGCAAACCCACGCCCAGCATGGCGAGGTCCACGGCAAGGGCCGTGAACCGCATCAACCACGCCACCAGCGAAACTGCTGCCCCGGGATAGCCCCGGAGCAACCAGACCAGCCCGGACTCCCGGATGCCCAGTCCTGCGGGCGCCAGTACAGCCAGGTACCCCGCCACAAAGGAAAGCGCAAAAGCACCCGAGGCTTTCAGATAGGGCATGGTAAGGCCCACCTTCAGGGTCAGGATCCACGTGGCCAGACCGATGAGTCCCATCACCGCGGTATACGCCAGCACCAGCAGAGCAGAAACATGAAAGGGAAGAAGTGGTCCCATTTTCTGCTCCAGCCCGGGCCAGCGCCTGGAGATCGGCGCGAGAAGCCGTTCCATCACCCATAACCCCGGGAACACCAGGAGAACGCCTCCCACCACACCGGGAGCACCCCAGAGATACCCCGCACCCAGCACGCAGGAACCCAGTAAAAGGAAGATGGATTCCAGCGCTACGCTCCAGGCCACCCGCGCCGCGGATGCATCAGGCAAAAAGGAAATTCGTCCCACCACGTGAAACACCTTCCCCGGGATGTACCGTCCAATGGAGGCCACGAGCAACGCCTGATAGGCACGATTCAGCGGAATCCTGATCTCCAGTTGATTCAGAATTTTCCACCAGATCAGTGGCAGAAGTGCCACCCCAAGGGCATAGGCAAAGAAAGCCGCCAGAAGATGAAAGGACCAGAGCGTCCTTAGAGATAGAGAAGTGAACGATCCCCCGGTGATCAGGGGGTGCAGGGCATACCCCACACCCAGTCCCACCACCAGGATCTTCACGAACCCGTAGATCCATCGTTTCATGGGGGGAAGTATACATGCCCTTTCAGGGCGAATCAAACACCCTCAATCCAGTTCCCGAAAAGAAATCACCAGAATCACCCGTCCAAGAATCTCCACCGAATCATCCAGAGGAATGGGGGGATAGGTGGGATTGTCCGAAACCAGAAAGGCTGCGTGAGGATATTCCACATAGCGTTTCACCACATGGCGTTCTCCCCCAAGACGGGCCACCACAATTTTGTTGTGTTCCCAGTCCTCCCTCCGAACCAGGAGCAGATCCCCTGGCTCGATCCGGGGAACCATGGAATCGCTCCGCACCCGGAGGGCAAAGTAGCGCTCTGGTTCGCGTGCTACAGCCTCCAGAATATGTGGGGGCACCGCATCCTGATGGAGATCCAGTGTCCCTTCCACGGGCGCGGGCTGATCGTAGCGCACACCTTCACCCGCCGCAACTTCCCCATAGAGGGGAACCCGGAGCACTTCCCGATCCACATAAGGCAACTGTTCGGAACCTTCCAGGAAGATGGGACCCTCCCCCGTGGTCAGCCACACCGGATTGACCCCGAACTTGACCCGCAACAACTCCACCACCGTCGGGGGCATGGCGCGCTGTTCATATTCCCAGTTCTGATAGGTCCGCAGTGACACATTGAGCGCCCGCCCCATCGCAGCCTGGGACATCCCCAGCAACGTACGCAACTTCCTCAACCGCTTGCCCACATCCATCCGGATCTCACCCCTTGAAAGATATACCCATCGGGTGTATACTATACGCCATGCGGTGCCTCCTTCATACCCTTAGGGTACAGAACAGCCGGCGTTTTCTCAAGGGGAGGGACAGACCATGACCCTGTGGTCGCCCGAACGGATGGCCGGTTTCCCCTCTCCGGCTGCGGATTTTGAGGAGCGGCCGCTGGATCTCCATGCCTATCTGGTGGAGCATCCTTCGGCGACCTTTTTCTTTCGCGCTGAAGGTTCCGGGCTGGAGAAGTCCGGCGTTTTCCCGGGGGACCTTCTGGTGGTGGATCGGGCGCTGGTTCCCCGGGAGGGCGACATCGTGATCGCGGTGGTGGAAGGCCAGTTCGTGGTTCGGAGATTTCACCGGGAAGGAGACCGTATTCTGCTGTTTCTGGACAGGGGGGCCCCGCTGGTGCTGGCGGCGGAGGACACAGAACTCTGGGGGGTGATCCGACATGCCATCCACACCTTCCGGTAACCGCGTGGCGGTGGTGGACTGCAACAACTTCTATGCCACCTGCGAGCAGGTTTTTGATCCTTCCCTGCGCGGACGTCCCGTGGTGGTGCTGTCCAACAACGACGGCTGTGTGATTGCCCGCTCTGCGGAAGCCCGGGCTCTGGGAATCCCCATGGGCGCCCCTGCACACCTCCTGATGTCCCTGTTCCGCCGGCACGACGTGGTGCTGCGTTCCTCCAATTTTGCCCTGTATGCCGATATGTCGCGGCGGGTGATGCAGGTTCTTCGGGAAGCCACACCGGAACTGGAGGTGTACTCCATCGACGAGGCGTTTCTCCGAATCCCTTCTTTTGCTCTGGACGATCCCGCACGCTGGGGAAAAGCACTGCGAACCCGGGTGCTTCGGTGGACAGGCATCGCCGTCTCCGTGGGGATCGCTTCTACCCGGACCCTGGCAAAAATCGCCAACCGGCTGGCCAAACACGCTTCAGAGGATGGCGTCTGGGTGCTGGAGGACGATGAGGAGACACTTCGTGTGTGGCTTTCCCGCATCCGGGTGGAAGAGGTCTGGGGGATCGGTCCCCGTATGGCGAGGATCCTTCACCGGCACGGCATCCACACCGCGTGGGACTTTCGGGAAGCCCCTGCAGACTGGATCCGTGCCCATTTCTCCGTGACCGGTGCGCGCACCCAGATGGAACTTCGGGGACGCCCCACCACCGGCCTTCTCCCGGATCCTCCTCCCCGAAAGTCTCTCCGGAGTGGGCGGACGTTTCCCCATCCCGTCACCCGGTTCTCCACGCTGCGGGAAGCGGTCGCCGCCTTTGCTGCCCGCGTGGGAGAGCGCCTCCGCGAAGAAAGCGCCGTGGCGGGTCGGCTGGGGCTCTACCTTTCCACAGGACCTCACCGGGATCCCTCTCATCGAATCAGCGACATGGTGTGGATTCGTCTTCCAGTGTACACCGACGCCACACCGCTTCTGATCCAGGCCGCACACCACCTGCTGGAAGCGATGTACCGGAAGGGATTCGGCTACAAAAAAGCCGCTGTGATGACCGACGATCTTTATCCCCGGGATCGGTTCCCGCAACCCCTCTTTCCTTCCGATCCCCGTATTGCCCGGTGGCGTCAGATCTCCGCCGCCATGGATCGGATCAACCAGACGTGGGGACGAGACACCGTCCGATGGGCCATCACAGGAATCCACCGTAACTGGCAGTCGCGGCGGCAGCGGCTTTCCCCGGCCTACACCACCCGGTGGTCCGATCTCCCACGTGCGTCTACCCTGTTTCGTCCACGGGGAAGGGGACGGTTCCGGCCCAGAAATGGTGGAGAGGACCGTGCCCTTTTCCCAGACCAGGGTGGTGCTGAATGGCGCCTGTGATGTACCGTTTGGCCACACGGATTGCCTGTAAGGGGTCCAGTCCCCGGGCAACCCCGGCGGCGATGGCGGCAGAAAAGGTGCACCCCGTACCATGGGTGTGGGGGGTTTTCATGCGGGGTGCGGATACCGTGTGGAAATGCTGACCATCGTAGATCAGATCCACCGCCTGATCCCCCTCGCCATGCCCACCTTTGATAATGACCCACCGGGGTCCCATGGCGTGAATCTGACGGGCGGCCTCTTTCCGATCCTCCTCCGTCCGGATGGGAAACCCCACCAGCGCTTCTGCCTCAGGGAGATTCGGTGTCACCACATCTGCCAGGGGAAGGATCTCCTGAATCAGCGCATCCTGCGCATGAGGATGCAACAGGGGATCCCCGCCCTTGGCCCGCATCACGGGATCGACCACCAGAAAGGGCAGGCGGACCTCCCGAAGGCTCCGCGCTACCGCTTCAATAATAGGGACACTGGCCAGCATACCGGTTTTGGCGGCATCCACACCCAGATCTTCCACCACCACCCGTATTTGTTTTTCCACCAGTTCAGGATCAATCTCCTGGACCCCAAACACACCGGTGGTGTTCTGTGCGGTGATGGCTGTGACGGCAGACATTCCGAACACCCCGAAGGCGCCAAAGGTTTTCAGATCGGCCTGAATCCCCGCTCCCCCTCCTGAGTCGCTTCCCGCAATGGTCAGGGCTGTGGGCATCCGCATGGACTCAACCTCCTTTCGGATGTATCAGGTAGGCCCAGGCACGGAACCAGCCACGCAAATGGCTCCGGTAAAGCAGAAACACACCGAGCGAGAGCAGAATGTACGCCCAGGCAATCAGGATACGAATCTGCTCATGAGGGATAAAAAACTGCAGGAAGAACAGGGCGAGAAGCACAAGGCTTTCTCTCCGTGTGAGGGTCAGATCGCTGATCAGG
>JALUJC010000230.1 GCA_027053375.1 Caldifarciminota bacterium | reverse complement strand
TCTCCACGGGCATAGGAAGCCACACTTCGGCGAAACACCCGCTTGCTGTCCTGAATCCCCAGATTCCAGCCATCGCTCAGCCTCAGATCCTCCTCCGGATCCTCCCCCACATACCGTATCACCACGCCAGTAACGATCAGCGGACCTGCGCGCGGACCGTAACCGTTCTCATCCACACCAAGCACACGAAGAGGCCTTGCGGTAAAGATAAAGGGACCCTCGTTCATGGTGTCCACGCCCTCAGGACCTGTTCCAGCCGATCATATGCCTCCTCAAAAGACATCCAGGGAATCTGAGGATACCAGCGCCGGAAAAAGCGAAGCTGCTGGCGGGCATAAACCCAGGTGCGCCGAATCACATCCCGGATGGCCTGATCCCTGGAGATCTTCCCCAGAAAATACGGAATCAATTCGCGATACCCTGTGGTCATCCATCCCGGTGCATCCACGGGATATCGCTGGAGCAGGGTCTCCACTTCCTCAAACAGTCCATCCCGCACCATGTCCTGAACCCGACGCGCAATGCGTTCCCGTAACTCCGGATAGGGACGCAGGATGCCTGCGAACACCGGAATAAAGAGCGGTTGAAAGGGGTGAATCCGCTGGAGCAGGCTCATGGGGGCTTGAGTCTGGAAAAACACCTCCAGTGCACGCTGGGTGCGCACATGATCATGGGGATGGACACGGTGCGCCCGCTGGGGATCCACCCACTGAAGCCAGGCCCAGACGGACCCCTTCCGCTGCACCGCCCGCTCCAGAAAACGTCGCAATTCCTTTCGGGGTTGCGGCGCCGGAAAGAGACCGCGATGGAGAGCAATGAAATAGAGCGGCGTACCGGAGACCACCAGGACACGCCTCTTCTGCGACAGTCGCTCCTCCAGCCAGCCCCTGGCCTGATGGGCGTAGGCTGCGGCACTGGCCCGTTCATCCACCCTCAGGAGATCCACACCGAGGATTCTTGTTCCCCGGAGATCACGGGGGGGTTTGGCCGTTCCGATCTCCAGTTCGGTGTAGAGTTTTCTTGAATCCGCATAGATCACGGTGAGATCCGGGAACTGCTCCAGCAGGCGCAAAACCAGATCCTTTTTCCCGGATGCCGTGGGGGCGATCAGGACGGGTACACGAATCAGAGAAGGCATAAAAGAAAAAGTGGCCCCAGGGGGACTCGAACCCCCGCCGCCGCCTTGAAAGAGCGGTGTCCTAGCCGCTTAGACGATGGGGCCGTGGTCAGGGCTTTCATTATAACAAGCCGTGGGCAACCTGTCAATCGCCGGGGGTCTCCGGCAGCGCTCCATCGGCGGGATCTCCCCCATAGACCACAGGATGCACCAGCAACCCAAAGATCTCGCGATGGGACGGGATTCCATAGGCACCACGACCTGTTTCCTCCACAAAAAGATAAGGCACAGAAAGCAACGGCTCAGGGGGGCGACGATCCGGGACTTCGTCCGCATCCACGATCTCCAGCAAAAACCGGGGCTGCTCCAGCACAAGATCCAGCGAACGCAGCACCGTGGGCACACAGTAGCCACACCCTTTTCGGATCCAGACACGGATCGTACGGGACTCGGGGAAAGACCGTACCCAGGTGCGCACGGGATCGGACAGATAGGGCGGGGATTGAAGGGTGCGGCGCACCATCTCCAGCACCAGCCCCGCGTCCAGTCCCTCCGGGGTGCCCAGCCAGCGCACCCGGCCATTGAGGAGGCGTAGCTCAGGCACCTGGTCCGGTTCTTCCAGAAAGATCAGGGGGACCTTTACGTCCTGCAGGTGCCTCAGAAGGGTCTCCACGGAAGCGCGGTGCCGGAGATTGACCCACACCACTTCTCTCGTTCTTTCTCTGTCCAGGTTCCCCTGCATACGGATGATCATTCAGGCTCCGCGCAGAATTGTCCAGAACGTGTGGTGTGTCCATACACGATCTCCGGCGGTTTCCAATACGTGCGTTCCACCCTCTACCGTGAGTATTTATCCACTGACCCGCATGGTGCTCCCGTACCCGGGACAGGTTGATCCATCCCCTTCCAATCCGTATCTTTTTCGGGGAACACAGAACCAACCTTATCCGGGGGATCTCCATATGGCCCGACCGCTTGTGAGCATTTTGATCAACAATTACAACTATGCATCATTCCTGGAAGAAGCCATTGAAAGTGCCCTTGCACAAACCTACCCCCACATTGAAGTGATTGTGGTTGACGACGGGTCCACAGACCACTCACGTGCGATCCTTGAGCGATATCAGCGGGAAAAGAAAATAACCGCGATCCTGAAAGAAAACCAGGGGCAGGCTTCTGCTTTCAATGCGGGCTTTGAACGAGCAAAAGGAGAGATTCTCTGCCTTCTGGACAGTGATGACCGCTTTAAACCCCACAAGGTGGAGAAAGTGGTGGAGCAGTTTGAACGTCATCCCGAAGCAGGATGGCTCTCCCATCCCCTGGTCTACATCTGGGAGGGATCTCCCCGGGAGGGAACGCATCCCCGGGTCAACATCTCGTATGCAACCTACCCTGCTGTGGCCGATACGCCGACCATGCTTCGCCAGAAGGGTCACCTGAACTTTGATTTTGCCCCGACCAGCGGTCTCGTGTTCCGACGGGAAGTGATTCGCCGGATCCTGCCCATCGTTCCACAGGGCCTTCCTGTCGGGGCAGATACCTACCTGAGATTTGCCGCTTCTGTGGTGGCACCGGTAATCTTCCACAAAGAACCGCTTGCGGAACAGCGGATTCATGAACACAACGCCTATACCTTCCGCAGGCTTACACGGGAACGTGCACTTTTAGAAGCGGACATCTTTTTTGACATCATCCGGACCATGGTCCAACGCTTCCCGGAAAGCCGGACATGGA
>JALUJC010000229.1 GCA_027053375.1 Caldifarciminota bacterium | reverse complement strand
GTGAAGTTTTTGAGTCCTTCACTTTCGGGGACAGATTTTTCCAGCTGCGCCATGGCCTCCCGCATGGGCATGCCCAGCCGGACGTTGGAGTCCACTTCCTGACATTTTTCCCGGAGCGGATTGGGCATCTCCCGGGTGACGATCTCCAGTGCCTGGAGGAATCCCAGTCCCGCACGCAGCGAGTTGGCAATCAGACGGGAGGCTTCTTCCAGCTGGTCGTCAAACCGGTCCTTCCAGTTTTCACGAAGTTTTTTCAGCGCCCACAACCCGCCGAAATGCGCGGCAAGAAGTCCGAACACGATCAGGATTGCCTTGTTGACCGGGGTGAGGCCATAACGGTATCCGAGCACCACGCCCAGGACATAGAGTACAAAACGAAAGGCGTAGATCTGATTCATGGTGCGGAAATAGAGGATGTTGCCGGCGGTCCGTTTGCCTTCCTTTTGCCATTGTCCGGCAAAGGCTCCCATCAGGATATAGGTCCACATCCCCACCGTCAGGGCCCCGAGAAGAATCGCCAGAAAAATCACAGTTGCAACCCTCCTTCCATCCAGAGTGCGACCAGTGCTCCCAGAGAGAGGTAAACCCCGAAGGGAATCTTTCGGCTCCGGGGCAGCGAGGGAACGGTGCCCGGATAGACCCGGGACAGCAGCAGGTGATAGATACCTTTTGCAATGTTGGCCAGCGCCCGGAACAGCTCTCCCTGCAACAGCAAAACAAGAAAGAAGAGGATGGATGCCCAGGCCAGGGCCGTCAGAAGGCCCCCGGGGCCCAGCCAGGCCCCCAGGCCGGCCAGAAGTTTTACATCACCGGCCCCCATGGCACCCAGTGCAAACAAAACGAAAAACGGAAGAAAACCGATCATGGTCCCCCACAGTGCGCTGGCAAGATGCCCTTCCAGCCCCCGAACCAGAAGTCCGCTTCCCCAGAGGGGAAAGGTAATCCAGTTGGGCAAACGCCGTGTACGGAAATCGTAAACCGCCAGCGCCAGAAGCGCCGCGGTCAGGAACCCTCGTTCGATCCAGACCTCCATCACCCTTTCATGGATCCCGGTATGGGAGAGAGCCGGCGGGTGCGCCGCCGGCTCTCTCAGCAGGACGGGCGCACGGTCAGTTGGTCGGTGCGTAGGTCTGGTTCGCGGTCTTGAGGGACTGCTGCATGTTGTTGAGGATGGTGAAGGCACGCTGGCCCATGAACTTGTAGACCGCGAAGGTCGCCAGTGCGATGAGGCCGATGATCATGGCGTATTCCACTGCCGTGGCACCTTCTTCCTCCACCACCAGGCGTTTGACCAGTGTCATAACAGAACCTCCTGTTTGGTTAAAGGTTGTCCTTATCATGTTCAGGGTCCAGCGGCGGGGGTGCAGCCGTACACCACCACCGCAATGTTATGATAGAACTGAAACTGGAAGGGATTCTGGGCCTCATCGTGACCGGCGATCCAGATTTCCGCGGTGATGGGACGTGGATTTTGAATCAGATCTCTGAGCACATCCCACTGGAACACGTTGAGGTTCATCGTCGCGGTGCTTCCGGCCGGGACGAAAATGGAGGTCTGTCCCCAGAGTGGCGTGTACGGGAGGAGATTCTGACCGTTCCATTCAAAATACCGAACCTGAAAATCGGTGATATAGGCGTTGCGTCCCCCGTACTGTTCCCGGAAGGTGATTTCCAGCCGTTCCGGGTCCAGTGTAACCACGCACACCACGTTGTTGCCCGCGGAATCCAGGGCCTGGAATTCAATGTTGATGGTGGTGTTCACTTCCCGTACGTCCGTGATCTGGACATCTGCCTGGGGGTTCAGGGGGTTGGTTCGCTGATCACAGCTCAGTCCCACCAGAGAAGCCAACAGTGTGACGACCAAGAATTTCCTCATCGCGTCCTCCCGATGCATCCATCCTTTCACAGTGTATA
Organism: Caldifarciminota bacterium; assembly: GCA_027053375.1. Taxonomy (GTDB): domain Bacteria; phylum Hydrothermota; class Hydrothermia; order S141-80; family S141-80; genus JALUJC01. Next base: position 942 of record JALUJC010000229.1, on the reverse strand, counting down.
TATACCCCGGGGTCGGGGACCTGTCAACCCCCGATCCAGAGAAGGATTTCTTTGACTGCGTGGTCAATTCCCTGTTCCTGCTGGATCTTTCGCCCGATTTGTGCGGCATTTTCATGGATTTCGGGATCTTCCAGAATCTGCCGGAATGCCTGGCGAAGATACCCGAAATCTCGTGCGGCGCGTCCCGCCAGCATCCGTCCTGCCCCCACCGCCTCCACGCGTTCCCCCCAGAAAAACTGATCGGCGAGAAAGGGAAGAATCAGGGTAGGCTTTCCGAAACGAAGGCCCATGGCGGTGGTCCCGGCGCCTCCGTGATGCACCACCGCATCCACCCGGGGGAAGAGCCATTCGTGGGGTACGGCTTCCACCCAGTGTATCCGGGGATGGGGCACAGGGGGAAAACCGCTCCATCCCCGGGCAATCACGGCATAGAGATCCAGGTGTTCCAGGACCTGCATCAGCAGATCCAGGATGCGTTCGGGTGCCGGGAAACGAAGGCTCCCGAACCCGATATACACCACGGGATGATGGTGATCCAGGAAAGCTGCAAGCTTCTCCGGAGGTGTGTCGTCCGGGGTGGGGCGGAACCAGTAACCTGTGATGCGGGCCCATGCGGGCCAGTCCGGGGGACGGGGAACCAGATGGGCGCTGAAGGCGTACAGATGTAGCACCCGCCCGGCATGGATGGCGGGGAAGGGACCCCGGAAGCCCAGAGGATGGAGCCCCAGACGACGACGAAACCGGTTGGAGGGACCGCGAACCATCCACCAGGCGCCGTATTCTGCCAGGTGATAGGTGAGACGGTTGAACCATCCTCGTTGCAACCATCGGGGGATGAGCCCCACGGGTGCCGGAAAAGCCCGGGTGGGCGTCAGGGGCTGGAGATAGGCGGCAATGGCCGGGATGTTTCGGGCTTCGGCGATGTGGTAGGCCGGAAAACCC
>JALUJC010000228.1 GCA_027053375.1 Caldifarciminota bacterium | reverse complement strand
CCCTTCCGGGACGCCGCAGAATCCGCACCAACCTTTGGAGACCGACGCGGATACCAGATGGATCCTGCCAACCGCCGGGAAGCCCTGCAAGAATTGCTCCTGGACGATGCAGAAGGCGCCGATGTGTTGATGGTCAAGCCCGCCATGCCCTACCTGGATGTGCTGGCACAGGCACGGCAACAAACCCTGAAGCCCCTTGCCGCTTACCAGGTTTCCGGAGAATACGCCATGATAAAAGCGGCCGCAGCGCAGGGCTGGCTCTCGGAACGCGAAGTGGTCATGGAAAGCCTGCTGGCCATCAAACGCGCAGGGGCAGATCTGATTCTGACCTATTTTGCAAAGGAGGTTGCCCGGTGGATTCCATGAGTCAAAAACCTCATCCGGCTGCACAGGGCGGCACATCCACCCCTCACCCGTCCCGCGTGCAACCCGTTCTTGCAGGACCCGCACCCTATGAAGGGTACATCTTCCAGGACGCTCCCCAAAACATCTACTGGGAAGTCACCCGGGCCTGCGATCTGGTGTGCCGGCATTGCCGGGCCGATGCACAGGTTGCGCCTCATCCCGACGAACTCACCCACGAGGAGGGGCGGCGTCTGCTGGAAGATATTGCCCGCATGGGAAGCCTGCTGATCTTTACGGGCGGAGATCCTCTCAAGCGCCCGGATCTGTTTGCGCTCATGTCCTATGCGCGTGAACTCCGTATCCCCTTTGGCATCACGCCAAGCACCACCCCGCTCCTCACCCGGGAGGTGCTGGTACGATTCAGAGAGCTGGGGGTCATGGCGCTGGGGCTCTCCCTGGATGCACCCACGGCGGAAGTCCACGATGCCTTTCGCGGACTGGATGGATCCTTTGAACGGGCACTGGATGTTCTGAGATGGGCCGCCGAGGTCCGGATCCCTGTCCAGGTGAACACCACCGTTACAGCCCGCAATATCCATCTCATCCCGGAAATGCTGGAAATACTGCGATCTTTTGCTCCGCCCATCCGTCGCTGGAGCCTCTTCGTGCTGATCCCCGTGGGACGGGGGGTGTTGCTGGGCATGCCCGACCCCCGGGATCTGGAAGCGTTGTTTGACTGGGCCGATCAGGCTCGTGAGAATGCTCCCTTTCACATCCGAACGGTGGAAGCGCCCCACTACCGGGTACGTCTCGTTCAATCCCTTCTCCGGCTTCCCCCCGACCAGCGTCAGAGACGATTGCGTACCATCGGTGCCGGGATACGGGACGGGAACGGCGTGGTGTTCGTTTCGCATACGGGAGAAGTCTATCCGTCCGGATTCCTCCCGATGCGTGCAGGGAACGTTCGGGTACAGCCCCTTTCGGAAATCTATCGGAACGCTCCCGTTCTGAAAACCCTGCGTGATCCTGATCAGTTCGGGGGGAAATGCGGCCGGTGTCGCTTCCGGTATCTTTGCGGAGGGTCACGGGCGCGCGCCTGGGGCGTCCATGGCGACATGCTCGGAGAAGAACCCCTGTGCACGGTGTTTGAGCTGGACCCTGCGCGGGCAACAGGATGATGGATTTGCGTTCTCTGATCCGTAAAAGACTGGAAGAAACCACCATCATGACGCTCGCGGTCCAGGACGAGCGCGGGCCCTGGAGCACACCGGTCATCTTTTCATACCAGGAAACCCGGGAGGGATTTGTGCTGTACTTCATGTCCCGAACACAGACCCGCCACGTGCAGGCCTTTTCCCGGTCTCCCTGGATCGCCGCCTCCCTTCATCCTGGAACCACGCGTCCCCTGCGGGGGCTTCAAATGGAGGGGCCCGTCCACCCGATCAACCTTCGGGAACTTCCAGGGGTTTTGAAAAATTACGGCCGGCGCTTCCCACAGGCAATACCGCACATCCCGGGAAAACTCCTGAAGAACGGGACCCTCCGGTTCTTTGCCTTCACACCCACGTGGTTCGGTATTCTGGATGAAGAGAACCTGGGGTGGGGGGTACGAGAAGTCTGGGAGGTGTCTCACCTATGATCCGCTTCCTTCACGTACTCGCGGCCGCTTACTGGGTGGGTGGGAATCTCCTGTTCTTTCTCACCCTCCGCACTGCCCGGCCAGCGGATCGTCAGATTCTGTATCGTTCGCTCGGAGGGACATTCCGGATCACCTCCTGGCTGGCCCTGGGATTTCTGTTCCTCACAGGATTCGTGCTCCTCCCAGGTTTTTCCGCGGAGCTCTACCGGACCAAATTCTTCCTGGTGGGGCTGGCAGTGGTCCTGAAAGGCCTGCATGACTTCCAGGTGGCACCCCGGGCGAGACGTACGGGGAAGCGTTTGCCGGTTCTTGTTCTGGCCTATACGCTGCTCATTCTGGAGATCTGGATCGTTTATGAAGCGGTTTCCGTTTAACCACAGGAGCAACCCATGAGAGACCGACTTCTTCGCGCACTGCGTGGAGCTCCCGTCGATACCACACCTGTCTGGATCATGCGCCAGGCGGGTCGGTATCTTCCAGAATATCGAAAACTGCGCGAGCGGTTCAGCATGCTGGAGATGTGTCGCCGCGTGGACCTGGCGGTGGAGGTGACCCTTCAACCTCTGCGGCGCTTTGATCTGGATGCAGCCATCCTGTTCTCAGATCTCCTGGTCCCTCTCTGGGGAATGGGCTGGGATTTTGACCTTGTTGAAGGGAAAGGACCTGTGGTCCGGCCGCTGGAGCGGGTGGACGCTCTGGAACCCATGAATCTGTCCCGTCTGGATTTCGTGTTTGACACCATCCAGCAACTCAAGAACAGACTGGAGGTTCCCCTCCTGGGTTTTACAGGTGCCCCGCTGACCTTCGCATCCTATCTTCTGGAAGGTCGTCCCCGCCGGGATTTTGCCAGGATACGCGCCCTGTATTACCGCGATCCCCAGGCTTTTCATGCCCTGATGGACACCCTTTCGCGCCATCTGACAACCTACCTCAAAGCACAGGTGGACGCCGGGGTGGATGCCGTTCAACTGTTTGATTCCTGGGCGGGAAGCCTGCCTTCTGAACTCTATGCGGCCGTGCTGCCCTATGTGCAGCGAATGGTGGACGAGCTTACGGTCCCTGTCATCTTCTTTTCCACCGGCTCTTTTCATCTTTTCCCACTCCTTCAGACGTTGAAAGGGGTCGTGCTGGGTGTGGACTGGCGCGTTCCACTGCGGGTTTACCGTGAAGGGTGGTCCGGTCCCATCCAGGGGAATCTGGATCCCGCCTGGTTGCTGGCATCACCGGAGGTGTTTCTTCCCAGGGTACAGCAAATCGTCCAGGAAGGACACCTTTTCAGCGGACATGTTTTCAATCTGGGGCACGGGATTCTTCCCGAAACTCCACCGGAACACCTGGGACACCTGGTGGAGGCGGTTCATGCGGCAGGTTGCAGTGCGGCAGCATCCCCCTCCCACCTGGAGCCACCCCGGGAGAGGACATCATGAGCACCGCGGTCCTGGTGATGGCTTATGGGGCGCCCCGGAGCCTGGATGTGGAAGAAATCCGTGCATACTACACACATATCCGGAAGGGTCGCACACCCTCCGAACAGGCGCTGCACGAACTGGTGCAACGGTACCGCCGCATTGGTGGCAGCCCCTTCATGCGGATCACCACACGACAGATCCAGGTGCTGCGGGATATCCTGCATCGTGAACGGCCGGACGTTCGGGTTTACCATGCCATGAAACACGTGCCGCCCTTCATTCCGGACGTGGCAGATAACATCGTGCAGGACGGAATTCAACGGGTGGTGGCGCTGGTGCTGGCACCCCACGAATCCCGTATGATCGTGGATGATTACGTGCGCCATGCTGTGGACCGTTTTCAACGTGCGGGCGTGGACCTTCACCCCATTCGTACCTGGCACCTGAACCCGGGGTATCTGAACGCGCTGGAACAGCGCATTCGTCAAACCATGGAAGGGTTTTCCACACCCCCTTTTATCCTGTTTACTGCCCACAGCCTTCCCCGGAAAATTCTCAACTGGAGGGATCCGTATCCCGAACGACTCCAGGAGACCGCACAGGCACTAGCCCGGCGTATCGGACTGTCTGAATGGCGTGTGGTGTACCAGAGCGCAGGGCACGCCCGGGAACCCTGGCTGGGCCCGGACCTCCTGGATGCCCTGGATCTCCTCGCCGACAAAGGGGTACGGAGCGTTCTGGTGGTACCCATCGGTTTTGTGAGCGACCACCTTGAAATTCTCTGGGATCTGGATGTGGAAGCCCGGGCGCATGCACGTTCCCTCGGGCTTCATCTGATCCGCATCCCCTCCTTGAATGACGATCCGGTTTTCCTTGAAGGACTGGCAGAAGAGGTGATGCGCCATCTTCCCTGATGCGGAGCGGGAACAGAAACCGGCTGGGGGATTGTCGTGAACATGATGCATCACAGACCATCAACAAGGGAGGCACGGAATGACAACGCAACGTTCAGAAGCACTGGTTGAAGAGGCGCGGAAGAGGATGCCCGGAGGGGTCAACAGCCCTGTACGTGCATTTCAGGCAGTGGGGGGAACGCCCCGGGTCATGGTGCGTGGCAGGGGTGCCTATCTCTGGGATGCAGACGGGAATCGTTATGTGGATTTCGTGCTTTCCTGGGGGCCCATGATCCTGGGACACGCACATCCCGAGGTTACCCTCGCCGTCATGGAACAACTGCTTCAGGGAAGTTCTTTCGGGACCCTCACCGAGGTAGAAATTGACCTGGCGAGGTTGATCACCGAGGCTTTTCCATTTGTGGATCGGGTTCGTATGGTGAACTCAGGCACCGAAGCCACCATGAGCGCCCTACGCCTTGCCCGTGCGTATACGGGACGGGATGGCGTGGTAAAGTTTGCAGGTTGCTATCACGGACATGCCGACAGTTTTCTCGTGGAAGCAGGATCCGGTGCGCTCACCTTCGGGGTTCCCTCTTCACCGGGCGTCCCCCGGGATCTGGTTCAACACACCTATGCCCTTCCCTATAACGATCTGGAGGCAGTGAAAACCCTCTTTGAAAGGCAGGGTGAGCACATCGCGGCGGTGATTGTGGAACCCGTGGCCGGGAATATGGGCGTGGTGCTGCCCCAACCCGGTTTTCTGGAAGGACTGCGCTCCATCACCCGAACCTACGGTGCACTCCTGATCTTTGACGAGGTGATCACTGGCTTCCGACTGTCATGGGGAGGCGCTTCCACACGGTTCAGCATCACCCCGGATCTCGTGACCCTGGGAAAAATCATCGGGGGAGGATTCCCGGTGGGTGCCTATGCGGGACCTGAGAAGATCATGCGGTGGATCGCTCCCGAGGGACCGGTGTATCAGGCAGGCACCCTCTCCGGGAACCCGGTGGCGATGCAGGCTGGGCTGGCCACGCTTGAAATCCTTCGAAAAACTCGCCCCTACGACCTGCTGGAAGAACGCCGCAAGAACTTCACAGAGGAACTGGAGAAACTGTTCCGGGAACGGGGCATCCCCGTGAGCCTGCCCGGAATTGCCAGCATGTTTTCCCTCTTTTTCCGGGCGGTCCCACCCCGCAACCTGGATGAGGTTCGGGAGAGCGACACGGCCTTCTATGCACGGTTGTTCCACGCCCTTCTGGAGGAAGGGGTTTATCTCGCCCCTTCCGCTTTTGAGGCAGCTTTCCTCTCCACACAGCATACGGAAGAGATTCTTCATGAGGCGCTTGAGGGATTCCGGAGGGCGCTGAAAAAACTCTGAAGATCAGGAAACCGCAAAAAGCCGGCGGATCAGGGACGCCTGGAAATCCTCACCGGGCTGGTTCAGATACCAGCCTCCCCGGTTGCCCTCCAGGGGCAGGCAGGGGCATGTGAGATCTCTTTCCAGTTCAGGCGGACAGGTGGTGGAGGAAGCCACGAGCACCAGGTGTGCACGCTGAATCAACGGCCGAAGGAACAGCACGGGGGTCTCCGGGGTCAATCCGTGGATGCCATAGAGGTGGACACGCCCTCCGGGCGTTTCCAGATACGCCGTGATCACATGCCGCCCCCGCCGCTTCTGATAGGCGTCCAGTCCCATACGGTTAAACAGATCCTGCAGTTCCTCCAGCTGGTGGGCGAAGATCACCACCGTCCGGAGGGTTTTGGGCGCAGCCCGGGCGGAATCCTGAAGGGTGGTGGTGCGTACCCAACCCTCATCCATCCAGCGCAACAGTACCCGGGTTAGCATCAGATCAGGTACGGGGCTGCTGTCCAGAAGTTCTCGGAGAGTGCAGGGACCAGCACGAAGGCGATCCACCAGCGGGTGAACGTCTGGAGAAACCTCCAGAGGGACAGCGGCGTCGTCCACGAGGCAAACCTGACGTGTTAGATCCAATCCACGGGAACGGAGTAAGCCCCAGAACTCATCGGACCGTGCCTGAAACTCCAGCAGATCCATTTCACGGAACGCCAGTTCCTGCCCGTGGGTCTGTTCGGAAAGAAAAAAAGTAAGCGACCCCTCGCGCGTCCGAAGCCAGATCCGCTCCAGGGCTTTCTCCCCGGTCCATCCCGGCGGACAGGACGCCCCGGAAATCATCCCCGGTGCCACCCAGAGCATCCCCTCCGGTCCTTCCAGAACGCCGGCCTCCCCCAGGAGTAGCACAAACTGAACCGCTTCAAAGACACTGACCTTCCCGGGGATCAAACGAACCTGAAGGACCGGGGCAGATTTCATATGTCAAACCAGTGCCTGGTTCAGTTTTCCTCCAGTGCAGCTTCCACCTGTTGCACATAGCGTTTGAATACAGCACGCACCAGGCCCAGTTGAACGCCTGTTCGGCAGGCGATCCCCTGATAAAACGCCTGTCCCACACGGAATAGAATGATAAAATAGTCCGGGCCTGAAAGAATCAATTCATCCACCCTTCCCCAGTTGCTGTATTCAAAGGCCCGTTCCGTGGCCTGAAAAGCCTGGGTAAACATGCCCGCGGGAACTTCCAGATCCAGATTGGGGTCCGGAGAATAGCCCGCAACGGGCAAACCATCTTCCATGGAAATCAAACCGCACGCCACCAGCTGTGGAATATCCCGGGCCATCGCCTGTTGCAGTTCCTGGAGTTTTTGCGTATTCATAAAGATCCTCCCGGTTTGCCTGTTTCATGGTTCAAAAAACTGTGTATAGTATACAGGGGAAAGCCACCACCCACAAGAGAGCGTGCACGGTGAAAGGGATAACCTGTCCTGGAAAGTGCGATTTCCCTGTATCCCTGGCTCCAGGATACGCAAACGCGAGATGAAAACTGCGGCGAACGGAAAACTCCTCCGGATCCTCCGGGGGATCTGGATTTTCTTTGTTTCTATAAGCGCGCGAGGGGAGGGGCTACGCCCCTCCCCTCGCGTGATCAGGCGCGCTGGAAGCGCGCCTCACCTGATCTCAATCTCAATCTCACGGGCTTTCCGTTCCTCCGCCTTGGGCACCTCCACCACCAGCAACCCGTTCTCATACCGGGCCTTCACTTTGTCCCAGTTCACCGCCTCCGGGAAGGACACCGTATGGTGAAACCGACCCCATGCCAGCTCATTCACATGGAGCACATCCTCATCCTTCAATTCATAGGGCGGGTGATTCTGTCCGCTGATCACCAGGGTATTCTCCTGGACGCGGATCTTCAGGCTGTTGCGATCCACATGGGGCAGCGAGATGTACAGCCGGTAGCTTTCAGGGGTTTCAATCAGGTCCATACGCGGCGTCCACACCACCTCCCCGGATTCCGTCACCGCGGTGGACCGGGACTCGGTGGTATAGGGGGTGCCAAAGAACCGGCGAAAGATATCATCCAGGGCACGATCAATCTCCCGGAACAGGCTCATGGGAGAGGTGTACACATCCAGGTTGCTCATGGGTCTCCTCATCAGTGTTCCTTTCATGGTCTCACCTCCTTTTTGGGCTTTGTTTTTCGGCGAGCCACGCAAGGAATCTGATGAGGCATATATATTATAATATGAGCCCACCCCCCTGTCAAGGCCTGTCCCCACTCTCCACTTGATGGTTTCGCGGAGGTTGTGTATATTGGTCATCGTGAACCTGCTGGCCTTTTCCCGCCGCACCCTGGATCGTATGGAAGAAGCGCCCTGGTCCACTGCGTGGGCCATGTTCATCGGGGCTGTTGTGACCCGTCATTTCCTGGAAATGGTGCTGGAAGTTCCGCACACCCTCCGTTTTCCTTTGTGGGACAATCTGGTGCAATATCCCGCTTATTACCTGCTGGTGGATCTGGGGCTGACAGCGCTGCTTCGCGCTGCAGGTTACAGCAACGACTGGAAACGGATTCTGAAAGTTTTCCTGCAGATTCACTGGATCGTGGTGATGGTGCCCCTCCTGGATGCCCTGATCTGGGGTCCCTCCGTACCGGGATACCTGGCCTCTCCCCAGGAGATGCTGGAACTCAGCCCCCGGGTCTTTTTGTTCTGGATCCACGACCCCCCCATTACGGCAGGGATGAAATGCCTGATCCTTACTGCGCTGGCGGGGATATGGTTCTGGGGGATTCTTCGACTGATCTCTCCCTGGAAGATTCTGGCCGTGCTCTATGGGACATTTCTCTGGATGACCCTGTCGGGGAGTCCTCCGGTGTTTCTCTATCCTCCTGCCATTCCCTGGATCTTTCAGCGTGGAGAACATGTAATCACAGCGTTCTTCCTGGTTATCCTCGGAATGGTGGGGATCAGCGTGTTCCGGGGATGGGAGGGATGGCGGCGGTGGGCCAAGCGGTGGTCGGTCTGGGGGGTTCTGGTGGGTTTCGTCACAGGAGCGGTGGAACTTCGCCTGATGTACTGGCAGTTTCTGATCGCCCTGTTCTGGTTGATGCTTGCATGGGGAATCCTGGAAGACCTCCGGGAACGGACCGCCGTCCACTGGGGGTGGATCCTGGTGGTTCTGTCGGTGGCCAGTTTTTATAAGGCGGTTGCCTTCGTATTAACCCTTTCCATGGGCATCCTGACGGTGCTGCAGCACCTTCCCCGATTCCGGCTGGAGCGCGGTTTGCTTTTTTATCTTGGCTTTCTCTCCGGACTGGTGTTGTGGCGGGGAGAGTATCTTTTCCTGGATGATCCCCGAATTCTTGCCATCCCCCTTCTTGCTGCCCTCGGGGTGGCGCTCCTGCCCCGCCTCCGTCTGCACGCAGGGCTTTTTCTTCTGCCCATGCTGGGGAACTTT
>JALUJC010000227.1 GCA_027053375.1 Caldifarciminota bacterium | reverse complement strand
GGGGTCTATGTGGCCGCCTCTGCGGATCCCGGTTCACCCTCCGGTCAGGCCAGCCTGCACATTGGAACCTACAACCTTCCTCTGTCCCGGGGTGTGAAACTGGCCGTGGGCGTTCAGAACACCGGTGGTACGGGTATCTTCCAGGCTGCGCAAACCGGGGATGCCTATTGTGCAGAATCTGCTCATTACAGCGGGCGGTTGTATTTCCAGGCCAGTTCCTGGAATCCCGTGATTCAGCCGGGTCAAACCGGGAAGAACGGACGACTGGCTGCGGTGGATGGCCAGAACTGTCCCCGCATCGCCTCCACACCGCCCCCCGGGGGAGGAGATGACAACGGGGACAATGGAGACGAAGGAGATAACGGGGATGACCACGGGGACGACAATGATCATGAAGGAGACCACGATGGGGATCATGGTGGCGATCACGGCAGAGATCATGGAGGAGAAGATTGACGTATATGGAGGTGCGCAAAATGGGAGAGGGATTTGCAAAATGCAAATCTTCGGCGTTCATCCTTTCACGCGTCAACCCATGGGTTTTCCCTTTGTCGGGTATGGCAACTTTTTTGCGGGGTAATCGTGCAGATCTTTCCAGGATGGTTTGGAAACCCAACGGTTTGATCCAACAAGGAGGTTGGTGATGCGTAAACTCAACAAACGAGGGTTCACCCTCATCGAACTGCTGGTGGTGGTGGCGATCATCGCCATCCTGGCGGCCATTGCGCTGCCTCAGTTCGCCAACTACCGGAAGCGGGCCTATGACTCCGCGGCCTCTTCCGACCTGCGGACCACCCTGACCGTGCTGGAGTCCTACTACACGGACAACGGTGCCTACACCACTGCTTCCGCGGATCCCGGCAACGCCAGCAGCACCTCTACCCTGTCCTTTGGAACGGACTGGCAGGTTCGCCTCTCCAAAGGCGTGAAGGTTTCTGTTGCCGCGCGTGCGGACGCGCAGGGGAACACGAATCAGTCCTACTGCGCCGAGTCTGCCCACTACAGCGGCACGCAGTATTTCCAGGCCTGGGCGGAACGTCCCAGCGTCCAGGGGACCAAACAGGCCAACCCCGCGGCACAGGTGGACGGCAACGGCTGCGGCGGTCCGTGATGATCGTGGCTTGACCCGTAGGGGGAGGTGGGTGCGTGCGCACCCACCTCCCTGCTTTTTCCATGCGCCTGTATCTCTTACTCCTGATCCTCCTGTGGATTGCCCTTCCCCTGGACCTTGATCTTTACGCCGTAACCGCGCGCTTGCTTTTTCTCGGGATCCCTCTGGTGTTGCTCCGGGTCCCGCTTCGGCGTTCTCCGGGTCTCCGCTGGCTCACACGGGGAGGGATCGCCCTGCTCATCTGGATTGCCCTGGATGTCACAAGGGCCATGCTGCACACCCACGAACCTCCGGGGAAGGTTCTGCAGGTGATCCTGGAGGGTCTCCTTCCCTGGTGGTATTCCCTCTGGCACCACGTTCCCCTCCTGGCCCCCTCTCAGGCTCGCTGGCTGGACCGCTCCACCTTCGTGGCCCACCTGTTCGGCCTCTCACCGGAAGTCCGCAGTTCCATCGTGTATGCCCTGGGCTGGTGGCCCGCATCGCTCGTCTTTCCCTTCTATCTCCTCACAACCTGGTTGAAGGAAGAGGCGGAAACACCCCTGCGCTGGACCCCCCTGCTTTCCGGACTCGCCGCCGCCCTGTGGGTGATGGCTGTTCAGCTTACAGGGGATCTTACCCACATGGTGGCAGGTCGTCCCATGGGTCCCGGGGTCCCTGTGGATCTCCTGGCCGAAAGCCTCGCGCTGGGGGTGCTCATCAGCGTATTCCAGGTTTTCCAACGACAGGTTCCACGGAACCTGTACCTTTTACCGGGGATCGTGATGTTCGCTGGACTCCTCCTCATCCGCTCCCTGGGCCTTCTCCTGGCCACCGTGGGAGGGCTGACCTGCTATCTGGGGTTGCGCCGACACGGGCTCCGGGAAAAACGCAGGATGGGACTGCTGATCCTGGCGGCCGTTCTCGGTCTTTTTCTGCTGCCCAAAACACGACAGGCTCTGAGGTATTTCCTTCGTCCGGGACACCCCTCGGCCTCACCGCTTATCCAGCGCTCCTTCCAGCCCCGGTGGTTACGCTGGAAGGCAGCAATCCGGTGTGCGCAGCAGCACCCCCTCCTGGGATGTGGAAGTGCAGGGTACTTCCGCCAGGCCCGGCAGGAGGCCCTGCAAACCCCCGCCGCCCGGGGGCTTCAAACTGAACTGGGAATCCACACCGGGATTTTCAAAGGCATGGCCGGGAGCCTCCACGCCACCCATGCACACAACACCTTCCTGGATACCCTGGGTCGGGGAGGCCTGGTGGGCTTTCTGCTGGTGGGATTCTGGATTTTCACGCTTTTCGCTGCCTCCGCCGGTGCCTCCCGCCGGGCTGAAGCACGGGCCATCCTGGTTTTTCTGCTGATCTGGTCCCTCACAGACGACCCTTTCTTCTTTCGCTGGCGTCTGATTCCCCCTCTGGCCCTGTGGGCGTGGACGTTCACCTTGCCCCGTGACCGGTAAGCACCACCCGGAACGTCTGCACAAGAATCCACAGATCCATCCAGAGCGATACGTGCTTTACGTAATACAGATCGTACTCCCACTTGGTGCGGCTGGAAGGCACGTCATCGGTGTATCCCTGATGGATCTGCGCCCATCCGGTCAACCCGGGCCGAACCCGGTGGCGATAGGCATAGTAAGGAACCCTGCGCTGGAGTTCCGCCACGATGGGCACCTGCTCGGGTCGGGGACCCACAATGCTCATCTCTCCCCGCAAGACATTCCAGAACTGGGGTAGTTCATCCAGATGGAATCGCCGGAGGAGCCGTCCCAGGGGAGAAATTCGCTGATCTCCCGGG
>JALUJC010000226.1 GCA_027053375.1 Caldifarciminota bacterium | reverse complement strand
ACAACCTGTCCTCGGATGCCACCTATCTCCGTGATTACTCTGAAACGAAAGATGAGTTTCTTCAGACCAACCTCCTTTCGTATCTCACGTACAGCTACACCACAGAACGCGTGGGTTTCAGTCTGGGCATGGTGCGCACGGAAGATCTTGCAAGAAATGTACTGGACCAGACCCTTCCTTCCCTGAGCCTGTCCTATCCTGCCTATCTCCTGGGTCCTCTGCGGCTTTCCACATCCACACGTGCCCTGCGGGTGGTGCATCGGGATCCGGATACCAGTTATGCACGTCAGGGCGTGGTGCAGCAGTACGGAATGTCCATGTCGCTGCCCCTGTTCCGGTACTGGACCTTTACACCCTCTCTTTCAGGGAAGGTGTTTACCCTGGATCGACCCTCGACAGGGCGAATGGAAGGGCCCTTCGTGACCCTTAGTGCATCCTCCGCCCTTTCCACCACCCTGTATGGCTATTCCAGGTTCGGGCTGGGTCCGTTTCTGCGGTTCCGCCATGTGGTGCAACCCCGTGTCTCGGTGTCCTATACCGCACGCTCTCCCGCCTTTCCGGAGGCTCCCTTTGGGGAGTTTCAGGCGAACACGGCCGATCACCTGAGCCTGAACTGGAGCCTCCAGAACACCTGGGAAGCCCGGGAGCGTGGGCCTGAGGGAAGCAAAGGAAACATCCGTCAGCTGCTGTTCCTCCAGTTCTCTCAGAGTTATACCCCCGGGGGCACGCGCGCTTCGCCATGGTCCGACGTTGGCGTTACAGGCGAGGCTTTGCGCGGGTATCCCCTCACCTTCCGGTTTTCGTCGGCCTATGCTCCGGGGTCCTGGGATCGTCGCTATCTTCAGCTGGATGCCTATCTCCAGCGCCGTTTTTCTTATGCCTATCCCTGGCTGGAACCTGTGGATTCTACGCTGGATTCTCCGGGATCGAACGCCGACGGGGTGGATTCTGTGTCCACAAAAGACACCACCCAGACTCCCAGCGTTCCCCGGGGAAGCTGGCAAATCAGCCTGGCGTATTCTTTTAACCAGGTTCCCCCGCTTCCTGCTTTCCAGACGTTGCAGGTCAGCCTGGGTGGGCAGCTCACGCCTCACTGGCGCGTTACGTTCAGCACCGGGTATGATCTGACGCGCGGACAGTGGCTGTCCCGGAACCTTCAACTGACCCGGGATCTTCACTGCTGGCAGGCCGTTTTCACCTGGACGCAGCAGGGGGATTTCTGGTACTACGATTTCCGTATCTGGATCACCAAATTGCCCGATGTGAAAGTCACCCGCGGGTTGTTCGAAATGTTCCTGCCCTCTTTCTGATCACCCACAGGGTGTCCACCAGGAAAAATCCCACGGCAAGGAGGAAAAAGAAGGTGCGGAAATCCCGGGGTGACGGACGCGTGGGGAGCGTGGATGTTTCTCCTGCCCGTGGGTGCTGTTCCTCTGGAGGCGCGTTGACCCAGACCATGAGGAGGGGTGTTTTCTCTCCAGGCCGAAAGAGGGTGTACCCCCCGGTTTGCCAGAAGGGTCCCAGAACAACTCTGCCCTTCTGCCTTTTCTGTTCCACGGTCCCTGGCCCCCTGACCTTCAGCCATGTGCCTGGATCGGGAATCTGGAGTGTGTCTCCGGAGGTGACGATCCGGACCCCGGTGTGCGTGCCCAGCAGAAACTGGATCAGACGTTCCATAAAAGCAGGATCCAGCAGGAAGGCCGGAACGCCCTGTGCAGGAAGCCGGATCAGTGCCCAGTCGGGATGCATCAGGAAATCCCCGGGCTCTTCTGGCGCTTCCAGTCCCAGCCGTTCCCAGACGTCTGCCTTCCGTGCGAACCACAGACCGGTGTGGTTGTGAATCGCTTCGGCTTCCAGGTCCGGTGCACCCAGCAACACCCAGCGTGCAGCCTCTTCCGGGGGTGCGGAATGAAAGGGAAGGTGGGAAGCAAACAACCATCGCTTCAGTACGGGATACACGGGGTCTGAGGGATCGCCAATCAGACTGATTCCTACGGGTTGCCATCGGGGAAGACAGAAGTCAATCCGGTCGTCTCCAGCATAAGCATCGCCCGGGCGGATCCAGGCCTGAAGGCACCGCCCCCCCACCCACTGGAGGGTGTCCCTGCTTCCATCCGCAAGGTCCAGGATCCGGCGATCCTTCCCGATGTGCAGCCACCGTGGTGCGCCTCCCGGACAGTCACGCATCACTTCCAGGCGCCAGGTCCCGGGAATGTCCTGATAGACCGGTGCACGCAAAAGGCGGAGCCCCACATTGCAGGGGGGACCCGGGATGACCACCCGTGCGCCACCTGAATCTTCCGACAGGAACGACTGTCCATCGGTCACCACCACGTATGGACGAACAGGAGGACGCAGATTTTGCGGATGAAATACCCCTCCCGGAAGGGACGCAGGGGGGATGCGCAGGATCGGGACGCCCCGTTGTGCAAAGATCTGTGCGATCCTGGAAAGTTGAGCGTGGACCGGGGTCGTGCTCCACGAGCGATCCAGCCACACCTGCCGTGGCTGGGGACCCCGAAGGTCCACGGGATGGGCGAAGGCCAGGATCAGCGAAAGAATCAGAAGGATCCTGAGCAGGATCTGCCACAGGGAAGGACGTTTTCTTCCCAGCGAACCCTCCTGTTCCGCAACATCCCAGAAACCCAGATAGGGAAAGGGAACCCGTTCTTCCAGCCGCCGGCCAAACAGATAGAACAGCAGAGGAATCAGTGCAGCGGGAAGGAAGAAAAGGGCAAAGGGTTGAAGGAACGTCACCCTGCAAAGGCTGGATCCGGTGTGGGGAGCGGCATGTGCCGCTCCCCACACTCAGATCTCATCAGGATCCACCACCGTTTTGACCGGTTCCTTCCGGAAAGAGCGGTGTGGGGGAGGGCGGGGATCCGGGTTG
>JALUJC010000225.1 GCA_027053375.1 Caldifarciminota bacterium | reverse complement strand
GGCAGAAAAACGGTTTCTGCGTGCCGGTGCGGACCGTCTGGTGGCCCCCTACCAGCTTACCGCGGAACGGATTGCCATGGGATTGCTCAACCCGAGTCTGGTGGAGTTTGTGGATCTGGTGGTTTCTCAAAAGACCCGTCTCTTTCATGTGGAGGTGTTTCAGTTGCCCCCTGAGGCGCCCCTGGCCGGCAGTTCGCTGGCCGGTGCACGGGTCCGGGATCGGGCAAGGGTGATCGTGCTGGCCGTTCAGCGTGGGGAGTCGTTTTTCTTCAATCCGGATCCTTCCATGCCCCTGGAAGCAGGGGATACGCTGTGGGTCATTGGCGAAAGTTCAGAGATCGATCGCTTTGAACAGCACTTTATCCGTGGGAATTCGGCTTCTTGACAGGGCTATGTGCGGCGTGTATACTTTGCCAGTGAGGTTTCCGGATCTTTTCTTGACCTGTGAGAAGCGGGCGTAGCTCAGGGGTAGAGCATCAGCTTCCCAAGCTGAGGGTCGCGGGTTCGAATCCCGTCGCCCGCTCCATCCCTGATCTCCCCCCTGATGTGAGACGTCGAGGTACTCCCCGCGTGGGAGGAGTTGTTTGGAGGTTTGGATCATGTCCAAGCTGTATGGTCACGTGAAGTGGTTCAATGCCCGCAAGGGCTACGGGTTCATCACCCGGGAAGATGGACAGGGCGAGGTGTTCGTTCACTATTCCGATATCGTGGGACAGTTCGGATACCGGACACTGGAAGAGGGGCAGCGGGTGGAGTTTACCGTGGCGGATACGCCGCGGGGCCCGAAAGCCCAGGAGGTCCGGGTGGTCGAAGGGTAAACCACCTTTCGTACCGACGAAAAGGAGGGCGCGGCGATTCGCCGCGCCCTTTTTCATTCAGGAGATCCGCGGACAAACGGATTCAGCCTTCTTTTTCCTCCCGACGCCGGAGAACGAGCAGGGTCTGACCCCGGTCCACCGGTGCGCCTGCCCTCACCTCCACCCGCTCCACGACCGCGTGCATGGGGGCACGCATTTCGTTGCGCATCTTCATGGCTTCCAGCACCACCAGGGGGGTGTCTGCATCCACCTCTGCACCAGGTGAGACGTGCAGTTCCACCACCTTACCCGCCATGGGGGCGGTCAGGGTTACCGTGGTGGGGGTCCGGGGTTTCAGGGATGCCCGGAGTTCCGAAGGAAGTGCGTGAAGAGGCACCGGTGCCATCCAGCGCCGCTGTGGGGAGAGCACTTCCAGTTCCTCATCTTCTCCCCGCGCCAGGACGAAGTTCTTCCCGCCCATGCGGATCACCACCAGCGGGGTTCCGGGAAGCCGGGAGAACGTGACCCGAAGCGCTCGATCTCCGACCCGGAGTTCTCCTTTCCCGTCCCCATCGGGGGACCATTCCACAGGAAGATCCTTCCCGTCCTGTTCCAGATACCACACCTTCAGGCTCCCCAGGGATATCCACCGCGTTCCAGCACCTGCCCTGCCACGGCCCGGAAGGTGGCTTTTCTGGAAGGCAGCAGGTACCAGCGGGTGAACTTCCGCAGCGCCGAGAGCAGCATGCGGAGTTCATCCCCCTGTTTCAGATCGGACAGCAGTTCTTCCGCCCGAAGGGCTCCGGACTTCAGGGCCCATCCCATCCCGAATTTGAGGGCATCCTGAAGCAGCGTATCCCCGGCAAAGTGTTTCTGAATCCGGAGCAGGGCGCTTTCCATGGCATAGATGTCCATGATCAGATCGGCCAGCCCTGCCAGGATTTCCTGTTCGTCTTTCAGCGCTTCCCCGTAGGTCTGTGCGGCCACACCCGCGGTCAAAAGTGCAATCTTCTTCAGGATCTCCAGGGCAAGGGTTTCTTCGCCAAAGGCTTCACCTGTGGGCGGTTGAGGCATGAAGGTCAGCACTTCCTGGGCCACCTTCCCCATGGTGGCCATCAGCGGAAGTTCTCCTTTCATGGCACGGCGGGTCAGCATCCCGGGAATCAGCATCCGGTTGATTTCGTTGGTCCCTTCAAAGAGCCGGTTGATGCGGGCGTCGCGGTAGGCGCGGGCAGCGGGATACTCTTCAATGAAGCCGTAACCGCCAAAGATCTGCACGGTTTCGTCCACCACAAAATCCAGCATTTCCGAGCCATAAACCTTGAGAATGGAGGATTCAATGGCATATTCGGCAATGGCATCCAGGGGATTGTCCGCGCTGTGCAGTTCCTCTTCCAGAAGTCCCGCCAGGCGGTACGCCATGCTCTCCGTGGCGAAGATCTTCCAGGCCATCTCCCCGAGCTTCTGCTGGATCAGCGGAAATTCGGCGATGGGACGTCCGAACTGCACACGTTCACGGGCATACTGCTGCGCTTCTTTCAGGGCATATTTGGCTGCGCCCAGTGCGGCCACCCCCAGTTTGTAACGCCCGATGTTGAGGATCCCGAAGGCAATGCGGTGTCCCTTTCCGATTTCCCCCAGAACCGCATCGGCAGGGATGCGAACCTTGTCCAGATAGAGGGGACAGGTGGACGATCCCTTGATCCCCATTTTCCGTTCTTCGGGACCAATGGTAAGACCGGGGGTGTCCCGTTCCACAAGAAATGCGGTGAAGGCTTCTCCATCCACTTTGGCAAAGACCACAAAAAGATCCGCGAAGCCGGCATTGGTGATGAACTGTTTCTGCCCGGAAAGCACCCAGTGGTCGCCGTCCCGTTCTGCACGGGTTTTGATGTTCATGGCGTCGGAACCTGCACCGGGTTCGGTCAGCGCATAGGCGCCGATCCACTCGCCTGAAGCCAGTTTGGGGAGGTATTTTTTCTTTTGTTCCTCGGTCCCGAAAAACACGATAGGAAGGGTGCCGATACCGGTATGGGCTCCCCAGGTCACGGCAAAAGAGCCTTCACCGGAAAGGTTCTCCGCAATCAGCATTGAAC
>JALUJC010000224.1 GCA_027053375.1 Caldifarciminota bacterium | reverse complement strand
TTTGCTCCCCTGACCACATGGATTCCCGAAATGGTGGAACGGATTCGCGCACGGGGCAGGAAAGTGGAAGACATCCTGCACGGGCATTTCCCCCGGGATCGCCAGGAGACCTTTGTTCGTGAGGTTTTGGTCAAGTGGGGATTTGATTTTTCCATGGTCCGGCTGGATCCCACAGTGCATCCCTTTGCCATCCATATCGGTCCGGGCGACTACCGGATCACCACCCGCTACTATGAGGATTTTCTTTCCCCTGCCCTTTTTGGTACCCTGCACGAGGCGGGCCATGCCATGTATGAGATGGGCCTGCCTGAAGCACACTGGGGGACCCCCCGGGGGGACGCTGTGTCCCATGCGGTGCATGAGTCCCAGTCCCGCACCTGGGAGAACGTGGTGGGTCGCAGTGAGGGATTCTGGCGCTATTTCTATCCACGGTTGCAGGATCTCTTTGGAGAACTGAAGGGCACGCCCCTGGAGGCGTTTTTGCTGGCCATCAACGAGGTCAAGCCTTCCCTGATTCGCGTGGAAGCCGATGAAGTGACCTATAACCTGCATATCTTTCTGCGTTTTGAGCTGGAGCGCAGACTGATTCGCGGGGATCTGGCGGTGAAGGACCTTCCCGATGCCTGGAACGAGACCTTTGCACGGCTCTTCGGGTTCCGCCCTGAGAACGACCGGGACGGCGTGCTGCAGGATGTCCACTGGTCGGGGGGGAGTTTCGGGTATTTTCCCACCTATGCCATGGGCAACCTCTATGCAGCCCAGTTCATGGAGGCCGCCCGTCGGGATCTGGGAGACCTGGATGAACTGTTCGCACGGGGTGAGTTTCAGGTCCTGCGCGCCTGGTTACAGGAAAAGATTTACCAGGTGGGCAGCACCTATCTTCCCGCGAAACTGGTGGAGGTGGTGACCGGTTCGGCCCCTTCCCCCGAGCCCTGGATGCGCTATATTGAACGGAAATACGTTCGGTTGTACGGTTTGTGATGGAGCGTTTGCGCCGCCTGCTTCAACGACTGGACGGGCGGGGATACGGGGCGTATAAGGATCTGCGAGGAGAAACGTTCCGTTTCCCCGCCTTCACCCTTCACATGGATCATATCCAGGGAGATCCCTTTGCGGCACCCAGCCGATTCCGGATCCGCATTCCCTGGGAACACACAGGGTTGCCTTCCTGGTCCCGTACACCCAACGTTCGGGAAGTTGCCCTCCGGGACTGGGTGCTGCGTCGATTGCACGGGACGGCCCGGCGTTTTGCCCTTCACGAAGGGTCCGGAAAGAGCGGGTGGCTGGGGGTGGATCCCCCGGGTCAGGAGATTCTGGAGCGCAGCGGGTGCGTGCTGGACGGTGATGTGCTGGAGATCCGTTTCTTTGTGGGATTGCCCGCGCGGGGGCGGCGGATTCTGGGCCGGGTGGCCGAGACCCTGCTGATCCAGCACCTTCCCCGGTGGGTGGAGGAGGCGGTGATGTTTCGCCCCTCTCTTTCGTCAGACCTCCGCACCCACGTGGAGGTGTATGAAGATCACCGTTTCCTTCAGTCGTTGCTTCTGGATCGGGGCTGGATCGCCTTTGTGGCGGATGGGAGCATCCTTCCCCGTCGAAGTGGTGTGGAGGATGTGCCCCTTCCCTCTCCACCGGCGGTTCCCTGGACCTCCCCTCCGGAGCTCACAGTGACGGTCACGCTTCCCAATGCAGGGGAGGTTCGGGGCACGGCTTTCCCTCGCGGGGTGATTTTGATCGTGGGTGGGGGATTCCACGGCAAGTCCACCCTGTTGCGGGCGCTGGAACGCGGCGTGTATGCGCACATCCCCGGAGACGGGCGGGAGCGTGTGGCCACGGATCCCACGGCGGTCAAGATCCGGGCGGAGGATGGACGGAGGGTGGCGGGGGTGGCCCTCTCTCCCTTTATTGCAGATCTTCCGGGCGGAATCTCCACCCGTAACTTTTCCACGCAGAATGCCAGCGGGTCCACCTCCCAGGCGGCCAACATTCTGGAAGCCCTGGAGGCCGGTGCCCGGGTGCTGCTGCTGGATGAAGACACCTCGGCCACTAATTTTATGATCCGGGATCGGCGCATGCAGGCCCTGATTGCCCGTGATCGTGAACCCATCACACCTTTTGTGGATCGGGTGCGAGAACTCTACGAGACCTTCGGCGTCAGCACCGTGCTGGTGATGGGTGGATCAGGCGATTATCTGGATGTGGCAGATCGTGTGGTGGCCATGGATGCCTATCATCCGCGGGATGTGACCAGAGTGGCCCGGGAGGTGGTGGCACGGTTTCCCACGGGACGTCTCCGGGAGGTCCCCGCACCCATGAAGGAAATCCGGGAGCGGATTCCCCTCCCCGGGAGCCTGGATTTTCGGAAGGGTAGGCGGGAGGTGTATCTCAAAGCCCGTGGCGTGCATACCCTTCAGCTGGGAACGCAGGTGGTGGACCTCCGTGCGGTGGAGCAGATCGTGGAGGACGGCCAGGTGCGCGCCATTGCGGATGCCCTGCTGTGGCTTTCTCGCAATCGTATGCGGGAAGGGGTCACGCTCAGGGAACTCCTTCGCACGGTTGAAGCGCTTCTGGATCGGGAAGGGCTGGATGCCCTTGCTCCCCGCGCTGCAGACCGTGTCCGTTTCCGGGGGGTGGATCTTGCGGCTGCACTGAACCGGTTGCGGACCCTCAGGGTGCGTTTCAAAGACGATCACGCAGGCTGAACAGCATCCACACCCCTCCTGCAAGAAACACCAGGTTTGGAAACCATCCCGCCAGCAGCGGGGAGATGTGCCCGGTCTGTCCCAGGATCCTCGTCATCTGCAGTGCTGTCCAGTAAACAAAAGCAAACACCAGGGACATCCCGAATCCCCAGGTTCGTCCTTTTCCACGGCTCATGAGCGCAAGGGGAAGGGCGAAC
>JALUJC010000223.1 GCA_027053375.1 Caldifarciminota bacterium | reverse complement strand
GGTTCAGGATGTGCGAGGGGGGCACGAACCACACGAAACTGAGGTGCCTCACGATTGGTGAGAATCCAGAGTTCTTCCTGTCTCGGTTCCACATAAGCACGGATGCCTTTCTCCCGGGGAAGAAGAAGGCGCAGATCCCTGGAGACCGGGTCCAGAAGCCAGGTCTCTGTGGTGTCCATGCTGTAAAGCTGAATCAGCCCGAACCGCCGATCCAGAGAGCGACGAACCCACAGGTAAAAGGCTTCATCATTTTCTTCATAAAGCAAACGGGGATCCTGACCGTAACGCCAGAGCCACACCCGATAGGGCCTGCGGGTGTCGGGGGTTTTCTCCGTGAAAATCAGGGTTTCCTGCCCCACCCAGGCCAGTGTCCCCACATCCTTTTCGAGAACGAAGGGGTCCTCTCCCCGAAGGTCTTTCCAGGAAAGATGGTAGGTCTCATCCCCCCGGGTATCCAGGGTATAGGCAAGATAACGTCCGGTGGGGGAGGGCTGAATTTCTCCCACATCAAGATAATCGTGTAAGTGCGCCCACTGGTTTGGATCCAGAAGGATTTCTTCCTGCCCATCCCGAATCCTTAAAAACTGAGGATATTCCCATCCTTTTCTGTAGCGTTTGAAATAGGCGTAAGGGCCTTCTTCATAGGGATAGGTGTCCAGATCCTCCACCATCCACTGTCGGATTTCTTCGTAAAGGGTATCAGCAAGCTCCTGAAGCGGTTCAAGAATTTGTTCGATATAAGCCTGTTCGGCGTCCAGATGCGCCTGAACACGCGGATCCTCCAGGTTCCGGAAATAGGCATAGGGATCCACGCGTAAATCCCCGAATTTCTCCATAATTACGGGGTCTTTCTGTGGTACGTGTGGACGTATTTCCTTTGCCATAGACATTTCCTTTTTTCGGAAGGCTACAGTATATGGGATCGGTCCTGGAATATTCAAGACAGAACCAGCCTGGAAGAATCCATGATCTTCTGGAACGACGGTTCCCATCCATTGTTTGTAAAGTATTCCCCGCCTTCCCCCATTCATGGCCGGGTCTCTTCCAGCCATACAAGAAGTTTCCTCAACACATCCAGCATCCGGGGGAGGGCGGCGATCAGATGGGCATCGGCCTCACAGCGGGCCACACCGCCTTCTTCATAGTCGTACATGCCCACCACCGTCTCCCCCGTGGACAGGCTCACAATCTCCCGCCACCATTCGGGATCCGCATGGACATGGAGCGTCTTTCCCGCCCAGGGGTGATCTTTGCCATACCAGGCGGTCACCCGATCCGGGGGAATCACGGAAAGCAGCGGAAAATGGTCACAGTGGGGACACCGTTCCCCTTCACGCAGAGGCGCCGGGAAGGGCATCCCCACCGCCCAGGGGCCCGGTGTGGTCCCCTCCGCCAGGGCCAGAAGGTCACGAATTTCTTTCAGGAGTTTCAGCACCGCTTCGGGAACCTGTTCCATTCCACAACCTCCCTGAAAGATTTCTTATTATGGCATTTCCTTCTACGCGCTCTACCTCAGTGCACCCCTCCCCCGTCAAGGGGGAGGGGAAACACCCCGAAATGGCCACTCCGTACTGTACGATCCCCTGCAACGTGCCACGGGTTTTTCTGGTCATGGCCATCGGCGTCCCCTGGCAGGTGGGGTTTCTGTATCTCACTGCTGGCCTTCATGCAGCTTTCTTCCCGGATGCGGTTGCCTCCGGGTTCGGCACGGTCGGCATCAGGTCATCCCGTGCAAAGAGCACGATGGGAAGATAGACCGCGGCAAACCAGGCCGCAATACCCCGGAACATCCAGGTGAGCATAAGGCGCACAGCGGGTCCCTCAGCAGAGACTTCAAATCTTGTGAACCCCCAGGGTCCCGTGTATCCCCCGGTGCCGGAGAGAATTTTCCCGGGATGAAGCAGGAGGTCATAGGGCACGAAATAGAGGAGAAAGAGCAGTCCACAGAGTCCGAGAAACCCCATCACAAGAGCACGGGCGGTTCGGGGCGGGAAGGCACCGAACATCCGCGCGAACACCCGGGCCACATACCGGGCGGAGGCCAGCTGCATCAGGATCCCCTGAGCCACCACCTCACCGGGTGGGGTCAGAGAGCGGACCAGCACTTCCCGACCGTCCGGTCTGCGCTCCCACCGGTAGTAATAGCCGTCAGAGGAGGGCCTTTCCACAAGCCACGCCGGATAGCGATCCAGGAGCCCCACAAAAAGCAGGGCCCCGAAGATCAGCGTGGTTACAAGACCATACAGAAAAGCGGGAGCGAAGCCCGCCCGGAAGAAAACCACGCCGCTGACCAGCCAGGAAGCCAGGAGAAGCATCACCATGAGCCCCCACCACTGGACATACCCGTCCGGTGCCGGAGAGGGTCGGGCGCCCAGCAGGATGAACTTCCGGACCGTGGCCGCGGGACCGGCGACGTCATAGCCCGCTTTGTGCCATTCCAGCGCGGCCGGGGCAGGGATCCGGGCATCCTTGAGGGCCTGGAGCATCTTCTCGGTCAGAAATCCGGCCTGCTGATAACGGGGCAGGTCTTCGGTGCGAACCCCCACCTCCATCCACGCCCGGGCACGGGAAGGATCCATCCCCGCCCTTTTCCACGGACCCGCCTCTTCTGGAGAGAAATTCAGCACCTTCCATTCTCCGTGGGTCTCAAAGGTGAAGCCCTGGTCCTTCCAGGCCCGGGCTTCCTCCACACGCCGTCCGTTGAACGCCCAGAGACCAGCTTCTTTCGGGTCAAATCCAGCCTCCCGCCACGCCCGGGCGCTTCCCGGTCGCCGGAAACCGCCGTTCCACCATTTGCGGGGCAATCATTTCGGTGACATATAACAATCCTTTGATATTGGTATCTATCATTTGATCCCAATCCCGGAAATCATTTTCATGAATGGGTTCAAATCCCAAAG
>JALUJC010000222.1 GCA_027053375.1 Caldifarciminota bacterium | reverse complement strand
AGAAAAAGCACCGGCACAAACCGGGGAAAACCGGACCACCCTCACGGTTTCTCTCAGGGACCGCCGGCTGGTTCCCCGCCCACGAAAAGGTGTGCTTACCGGGCATACGTATAAGCTCCGCACCGACATGGGCAATGTCTATGTCACCGTGAACGAGGATGAGGAAGGTCCTGTAGAGGTGTTCATCCATCTGGGGAAATCAGGTTCCACCCTGATGGCATTTGCGGAAGCCATTGGGCGGCTGGTGTCCCTCGCGCTCCGTTCCGGGGTCAGCCCCCATGCCGTGATTGAACAGCTGGAAGGGATCAAAAGCGGAACACCCGTCCGCCAGCCTGATGGCCTGGTGGTGTTCTCCGTACCGGATGCCCTGGCCAAGGCGCTGCGCATGCACCTTGAGGGAATTGAGCCCGGTGCGCATCCCCCGGCCACACCGCCCATCTTCTCTCTTCATGGAAAGGATTCTAAACCGCTGGAGGGCACCATCCACGGGGATCTCTGCCCGGAGTGCGGTGCATCCATGGTGATGCAAAACGGGTGTGCCACGTGTATGGAGTGCGGCTACTCCAAGTGCACCTGAGTACGTCGCCTCCCGTGTCAGGGTTGAGACGGGCGCCATGGCGCCCGTCTCAATTTTTATCATCCCGAACATCCCCAGAACACACAGCCTGACACCGTTTCCTCCACACAACGTATCTGCGTGAAAGTGGTAATTCCCTTGCCAGAATTCTGGCAAGCAGCGGAACATTTCAGAGAAAGGAAGGAGGTGTGATCATGGTTTCCCTTGCAGAACAGATTGACACGGTCCTGGAGCAGATGCGGCGACAATTCCCGGAAATACGCGCCGCTTTTCTTGTATCAGAGGAAGGCTTTCCCATCTCCTCGGTGGCCACACCAGGAATCAACATTGATCCCTATGTGGCAGCTTCACTCTTCGGGGGTGTGGCTTCCATCGCCGCGTCCGCCCTGGAAGAAACGCAGCAGGGGGAGCTCCAGCAGCTCACCATGGAAGGACAGGAGGGCATCACCATGGTGACGGTACTCCCGGAAAAACAGGTCCTCACCGTGATTGCATCCAGTGACGTTCGGCTGGGTCTCCTGTTCGGTCAGGTTCGGAAATACGCCAGAAAACTCACCGAGATCCTGGAAGGAAGTACGTTGTGAGGAGGAATGCAATGGACAAAGACCTGGAACATGTGGTGGATTTCCTTGAAGAAACCAGTGTTCGGGTTCCCAAGTCTGCACTGGCGGAAGCCTATGCACAGGTGCTTCGCCTTTCAGGGATTGGACTCACCGGGTTGATCGCCTCCGCCGTGGAACGGTCGGCAACACACGTGGCCGAACAGTATCTTCAGGCATACGGAAAACCCGAAGCCGTGCACGTCCCGGAAATGATTGCCCTTTTTCTGACCCGGGGGGGATGGGGAACTTTTCAGGTTCGCCAGCAGCAGGACCGGATGGTGGAACTGGAAGCACCCGAGGGGACCCTGTTCACCCAGCACGGAATTCAATCCCGCAAACCTGTGTGTCACCCCATCAGCGCTTCCATTCAGGGTTTTGCCCGTAAACTCCTGGGAGAACGTGCCCGCGTCAAAGAGGTGCAGTGCCGGGCGAAACAGGATGAGCGTTGCGTGTTTCGCGTGGAGTGGTAAGGGACATTCGCAGCGCCCAGAAAAGGATCATCAGCGCATTGGCATAGTGGAGGCTCACCACAACAGGGTTTACGCGAGAGAGAACCGTCCAGGCGCCCAGGAAAATCTGAAACGCCAGCAAACCGGTGAGGATCCCGGCATCTCGAACATTCCTCCGAAACATGGGAAGAGGGAGCAGGAAAAGAAGGTACGCCAGGAATCGGTGCGTTAGGTGGATGTGAAAGCGGGGATCTGAGGAAGGCGGAAACCAGAAACCCGCCAGGCAGGTGGGAAATTCCGGGCAGACCAGAGACGCGTGATAGTGTCTCACCAGCGCCCCCATCATGGCCTGAACAATCACCAGAAGGGCAAAAACAGCCGCATAGGGGTAGGTCAGGCGAAGCTTTTGCTCTCCACGCCGAATCAACAGGTATTGCAGGGAAAGCAGTGCAAAGATCACAAACGCGATCCCCAGATGGATCGGGATCACCGCCGGAGGAAGTTCCAGAAGAACCACCACCGCACCCAGAGGAATCTGAATGAACAGCAGCCCCACCGCCGCGAACGCCAGCCGACGGTACAGCGTCACACCGCTCCGGTAGGCAATCCAGGCATTTCCAAGAAGCAGGATGGACGTGATCAGACCGGCCAGGCGGTGAAGATACTCAATCCACGCCTCAAGCTGCAGCGGGGGAATCAGACGACCGTGACACAGGGGCCAGTCCGGACACCCCAGCCCGGACCCCGTCACACTCACCACGTTCCCCAGAATGAGCAGCGCTGCGACAGAAAACAGGGTCCAGCGGGGCCATCGGGGATGCATGCTTCCTCCTTTTTCAGTGTTTATACAGGGATCCATGGGAGAAACACAAAAAGCAGATAAAGCAGGGAATAGCGAAACAGCCACCGCACGTATTCCGGCCTCCAGAACAACCAGAAACTGAGAACGGCCATGCCCAGTCCGGCAAGCATGGGAAGAACTCCCACGGGCAGGGTCACCCATGAGGCCAGCACGGGCCAGGAACCCAGCCAGAGAAGGGCCAGGGCATAGAGCGCCATCTGCCCGTGCACGTATTCCCTTTTACGAACCACAGGAAGCACGGGGATCCCTGCCCGGGCATACTCTTCTCGAAACATGAGGCCCAGCGCCCAG
This sequence comes from Caldifarciminota bacterium, assembly GCA_027053375.1. GTDB lineage: Bacteria > Hydrothermota > Hydrothermia > S141-80 > S141-80 > JALUJC01. The sequence goes on along the minus strand of JALUJC010000222.1, from coordinate 122 downwards.
AAGTGGAGGGGCTGCCAGAGGAAGAGGACGGCGAACAGCCAGGTGGCCTCCAGGGTCCAGTGCCCCGTAACCCCCACCACGCCCACAGCCGGAAGCAACGCGCCGATGGCACTCCCGTACAC
>JALUJC010000221.1 GCA_027053375.1 Caldifarciminota bacterium | reverse complement strand
CCGCTGTTCCTGTTAATGACCTCCCGAACATCTCCCTTTCCCGGTGTGGAGACTCTGACCCTGCGCCCACTTTCCCGTGATGCCCAGGAAGAACTTCTGGTTCATTTGCTGGAAAATATGGATTCCACTCCGGGCGTGCCGGTTCGAAGAAGAATGCTTCACCTTTCCCGGGGAATCCCGCTCTATCTTGAACTGCTTGTTGACATGTGGAAGAACGCTCCCGGGAGCCTGGAGGAACTCCCGGAATCCCTGCAGATGATTGTTTACTCCTGGATGGATCGAATTCCTCCAGCCCACCGGACCGTTCTTCAGAAACTATCGGTGGCGGGCGAGGTCTTCCCGTCCCCCGTCCTGGACCTTCTGCTGGAGCGAAACGAACGTCCTGCATTCCAGGACCTGGTCCGGAAAGGATGGTTTGTAGGTGTGGATCGGAGCTATCTGGGCCATCCAGGGTACCGCTTCCGTGATCCTCTTCTCCGGGAGTCCCTGTACACCTCCATGCTACGACGGGACCGAAAAAAACTTCACGGGCGTCTTTACCACTGGGTGGAAGAAAGCCGTGAACAACTGGATCGTCCGCTAACCGCTTCGGAATGGATGTGGGCGGGACGACATGCCGAAGGGGCAGGAGAGAAATCCACAGCACTGGAATGTTACAAACAGGCTGCAGACACAGCATGGAAGGGGTACCGTCTTCACGTGGCGCTGGAAGCCCTCCACCGCGCCCTTGCTTTTACAGACCCTGAATCCACAGAGCATGCTGAACTTCGCCTTCTGGAAGCCCGGATCCTGGACTGGCTGGGCGAGGAAAAGGAAGCACTGGAGCGCTTTCAGCACCTCCGCCTTCATGCGGCAGAATCCCCTGCGGTCCGCGTGGAAGCGGCCCTCTGGGAGGGACTGCTCCTTCTGAGGAAAGATCCGGCTTCAGGGCGAAAACGGTTGATGAAGCTGGTGAATGAGACCAATCCTGAAACCCTTCCACCCGTCCTCAGGCTTCGTCTGTCTCTTGTTCGTGGTATGCTGGCCTATCTCCAGGGGGATCTTGGCGGGGCAAAAGCATGTTTTGAAGAAGTCCTGAAAAGCCTCCCGAAAGACAGGGATGACAGTGACTGGGAGGCCCTGCACTGGGCTGTGCTCAACAACCTGGGCAGCATCGCCGCCAAAGAACGTCAGCCCAAGGAAGCCCTGAAGTATTTTTCCCGGGCTTATCAGATTTCCCACCGCTCCCGGGACCTCCGGGGGATTCTGCAACTCAGCCGAAATATTGCCTTTCTGCACCGCCATCTCGGAGAAATGGATCGGGCAGATCAGGTTCTGTCACGCGCACAGGAACTTGCAGAAAACTTCTCTATGAACCGGGACCTGGTTCAGATTCTGCGGTATCGGCTGGGTCTGGCCATGTTGCAGATGGACAGGGAACGTCTCCGTTTCCTGGATCGCTGGTTGAGAGATCACCCCCTGCCCGGCATCGAAGACCTTCTGATTCGCATATCCCTCGCGCTGAACCGTTACGAAGAGGTTGAACAACGCCTTCAAACGTGGGAAGGTCCACCCCACGAGCAGGAAGAACTGTGGTGGATGCTCCGTCTGGAGCAGGAAAGGTACCGGGAAGCCCACACCCATATGATGCGCTTTTTCACCCATCTGGGGCAAAGCGGGCGGGATGTGTCGGGATGGTTGACCCTGAGTCGCCCGATGACCCTTGCACGCATTCTGGGTCCGGACGCACTGGAGATGCTGGAACCGGATGCCTCCGAAGAGTTTGGCGTACGATTGCTGTACCGGGGGCTTTACCTGTTCAAGCAGGCTGCCGAGGACGTAATCGCCCCGGAAGAATGGGTTTCGTCCGTACAGACCTGGCTCACCGAGGGGGTCTCCCACAGGATTCGTCTGCCTCTCCTGGAGGTGCTGGACCTGATGACCCTCCTTCTGGCTACGCGAGAGGGTGCATGGAAAACCGTTTACCCGGGGGTTCTTGACCTTTTCTGGAACCACGCCCAGGAAACGGGGCACCCTCGCTGGACGGCCCTGGCGCTCTATCGACGCCTGCGGATGATGCTCACCACACCGGATCCATCCATGGCGGAACTTCTTGTGGACACCTTTGAAAGTCTGGCACGATCCCTGGAACTCCCCGGTCTCACCCTGCGGCGCCTCATCCTGCGAGAACAGGTGGGAAGGATGGGCAAAGAGGACCGGGATCTTTATATCACCCTGAAAAAGCAACTGGCCACGGAAAACGGGGAACTTCCCTGGGCACTCAGGGTGGACACTGCTTGAAGGATCACCCTTCCCCTCCTATCATAGCCCTATGGGTCGCCCCCATCGTGGTCAACTCCCCTTTATTGATGGGACTACAGCTGAGATCTGTGCCACCCATGAAGGGATCGTACGCATACGCTTCCCCGCCAATCGCCCCCTCCCTCATGCAGACACCTTTCTTCTTCGTTTCCCGTGGGGAGAGCACTTCCTGAGTGCCTGGGATCGCTATGTCTCTGGTCAGCCAGAGACTTTTCAGAACGTCCCCGTCCTGCTTCCGGGATTCAGTGTGTTCCAGCGGTCCGTCTACCACACCCTCCGGACCGGTGTTTCCTGGGGACAGTGGATCACCTACGGGGATCTGGCCCGCCGGCTGGGTCGCCCCCCACAGGCAGCACGCGCCGTGGGGCAGAGCCTTCGAAAAAACCCGGTACCCGTGGTGATTCCCTGCCACCGGGTTCTGTCCCGCCATGGTCTGGGAGGATATGGACCCGGCGTGGAGTGGAAACGCAGACTCCTGCAACACGAAGGCGTACAACTCCCGGCAGAACATTGAAGATCCCCCTGCTGCTCTTTACAATCAGAACAACGCTGGGGCGTCGTCTAATGGCAGGACGAGGGACTTTGGATCCCTTCGTGGAGGTTCGAATCCTCCCGCCCCAGCCACCGTGAGAGGGATTGATGCGCATCCGTTTGCTCCTGCTGTTTGCATGCCCCGTCCTTCTGTCAGCCCGTGTGGGCTATTACCCCGTGCTGTACCGATACCAGCCCGAAGCGCTTTTCTGGGGCGCAGCTTCTCCGTTACTGAAGAACCCCACCCCCGTTTGGGAGTTTTCTGCTTCTCGTCTATGGGAGAGCGCCTGGCTGGGCGCAGTGGAGACCGGCATGTTGAACCAGCCCATCGCACTCCGCTGGTTCGCGTCTGACCCACAGTCCCGCCGGGATACCTGGGACAGGGATCTCGGGACCTTTCAGCCCCTTTTTCTTTCCCTCTCAATAACCTGGGAAACCCGGATGACATGGAATTCCCGCCCCGTGGTTCTGGGGATCCGACCGATCGTCCTCACAGAACAGCTGGATCAGGTGCGTGCGGTTTCGCTGGGGACAGGATTGCTGGCCCGAACGTGGATTCTTCCATCCCTGTGGGCACAGGTAAGAATTTCCCCGCTTGCCCTTGAAGTCTACAGCACATCCGCAAACCGCGTGCGTCCCCCTGTGCGCGTGGATGCCGGCGTGGGATACGATCAGCCCACCTACACCCTGCGCGCCGGGTGGGAGGGGGGAACTGAACAGCAGGGGGCGCTCTCCTTTGGTGTATTCCGCTGGGTTCATCCCAGGATCGGGATGGGTATTTCCTACACCACCCGGGGCAGTCAGTGGAAAACCGGCGCTTCCTCCGATCTCTTCAGCGGGCTCGGACTCCTTCTCGCAGTGCGAACCCGGACCTGGCAGGTCACCTATGCCTGGCGCTCATCGGGACTGCTCGGTGATCAGCATTTTCTGGGTCTTTCCCTCGCGGGACATTCGGCGGATCGCACGCTCAATCACTGATCGATAGTAAGCCCACCGATCCCAGTACTGCGCAATCCGGGAAGGAAATCGACGGCCGGGGTCCGGATAATACAGCGGCACCGGCACCTCCACCACCGGGATCTTCCTGCAGGCTGCCTGAACCCACACCTCCAGGGGCATGCCGTACCCCGGTTCCTGTATCTCCAGTTTTTCCAGGGCATTGCGGTGGTAGGCTTTGTATCCACAGAAGGCATCGGTGATGGGAAGTCCAAGCCAGCGACGGATCCACCAGGTGATCCATCGGTTGAGGCGTCGGCGTTGTGGTGGGGGGTCAGAATACCGGGGTGAAGCAGGATGATAGCGGGTTCCGCTGGCAATCCCCCCGCACCGCGAGACCGCATCCAGAAAATGGGGGATAAACGCGGGGGGATGCTGCAAATCTCCATCCAGGGTGAGAACCACCTCAACCTTCTGCTCCAGGGCATACAAAAACCCTGTTCGCAGGGCTGCACCATATCCACGGGGTTGAGAATGGGTGATGACTTTTGCGCCCGCCTGACGTGCAATGTTCGGGGAGTGATCTTCCGAACCATCATCCACCACCAAAACTTCCTCCACGCCCTGGCGACGCAGCATCTCAAACAGATGGGGAAGACAGCGCGCCTCGTTTCGCACCGGGATCAGGACAAGTGTCCGGGAAGGCATTACCGGACCCAGATTTCAATCCGGGGGATCCGGAACTCCCCGGGATGGAAAAAGGAGGGCGTCACCTTCCAGTGCTGGGTGGAATAGGGCAACATCTTCTGGAAATAGTTTTCCAGATAGTTCACCTGATCCACCACAAGATACTCGGGATCCGCGTATACGCGGATTTCTGCTTCCTCGTGAAGGTTTTCCAGAATAAAATTCACCATCTCCTGAAAGGGACCACGGAAGGAGGTGGGAAGGGGAACGGCCGTGCGTTCCTGAAACACGGTTCGGCTGTCCCACATGGCTACCCGGTAACCTTCTTCGGCCTGAGCCTGAATCCCCGGGACCTGCAGAATCCCGATGGGTTGAGATCGCTCCTTGCCTCTCGGTGTAATACGAACCAGGATGGCGGAATAGGCTTCTCCGGGAATCATCGGCGTCCCGTCTTCTTTGATGCCATCCCAGTAGAGTTGCCGTGGCGGGACCCCATTGCCTTCAAAGGATTTCACCCGGGATCCCAGGGCATCGTAGATATCCACACGCCACCGTTGATACTTCTCCGTTTTACGAACCTCGGGGAGTTTGAGGGTGATCCCTTCCTGCAGAAGAAGGGTGTCGGGTGGGCGTCTGAGATAGGGCATGGGTTGCTGGTAGGTTCGAACAAGGAGGCTTTCCACAGGATAGAGCACGGAGAGCAAAAGCTGGGACTCCTTTGCCACCAGAAAAGAATCCATTACCTCCCGGGCAGGAATGGAAAAGATGGACATGGGTTTTCGCGCATCCTCAATCCGGAGTGCCGCTTTTCCTTTCACCACTTCTTCCTGCACCTGCCCCGACTGAAACGTCGCCGTGGTATCGGTGGTGTCCGCCGGCGTGCTCCCCTGGGCACCGGTCGTTTGGCTCAACACAACAAAGATCAGCCAGATCATCCAATCATGCCTCCTAAATCAGCTGGAATCGAACGGTCAGCACACCCCATTGATCTTCGTTCCCCGGGATGGGCGCGAACCGCCAGGAACGGATCGCGCGCATGGCTGCCTGATCCAGCGCGGGATATCCAGAACTGCGAATCAGAATCACACTGGGCTTTACCCGTCCAGAGGGATCCACCCAGAATTTGACCTGGACGGTACCCTCCCACCCCTCACGCAGTGCACGGGCGGGGTATTCCGGCACAACTTTCCGCAGAATTTTCCGATTCTGGATCTGTCCAGTGATCTGAAGGGACGGCCCACTCCCGGAGGATTTTTTGGGTTTCAGCAGATTCTTCCGAACGGGTCGAGGGGGAGGCGCGGAGATTTCGGGAGATGCAGATGCCACGGGTTCCATGCGTATTCCCCCACCTCCGCCACCTCCACCTCCTCCCACGGCACCTCCGCCACGGGATGAAAGGCCCTCAGTAAGATCCAGGGATGGCCCTCCCGCAAGGGGTTTTTGCTTGAGTATTTCCTCTGTTCCCCTGACGGATCCGGAAGAAATCACCACATCCGCACCTTCCAGGCTCATGGAAGGTTCAAGGGATGCCACATCCAGCGCAGCCCCCAGATCGGGTCCCTCGGTTTTCAGGCCAGAACTCAACTCCAGTTGAGGACCACTGGAGGGTGTCTCCACGGAGGGTCGGGTGGACAAATCCAGACTCGGGGCTTTCACTTCCAGCTTCGGAAGTTCTCTGGGTTTCAGCGCGGGCCCGGGCGGAGCCTTGGGAGTAAGGGCAGGAGAAGGAGATTGGGCTTTCTGAAGTAGTTTCTTTACACGGGGGTTCCGGTATCGGGCTCTGGGAGATTCTTCCATATAGGACACTTCCCGGAAATACAGATCCGGTGGCGTGATACGCTGCGTCTGTCCCTGAAAGTACATCAGCAGGAGCAGATGAATGATCGCCGATGTGATATAATACGGGGCACGCGATTCGCCAAGGGTCATCTGCATACGGGTATTATAGGGACCTCCCCGGGAACAGGCAACGCCGAATCCTTCAGATGCGCAGCATCATCCGACGAAATAGGTGATTTCTCCCTGACTCACTTCTTCCAGCCGGTTCCAGTCCTCCACGGAGAGGGACCAGCCCATGGCGCCCGCGTTCTGTTCCGCCTGTCGGGCGTTTTTCGCACCGGGGATCACCACCACACCGTCCCGCTGGATCAACCAGCGAAGGGCCACCTGCGCCGGTGTCCGGCCATACTTTTCCGCAAGTGCTTTCAGGACTTCCACAATCCGAAGGGCTCTGGAGAGATTGGGTTCCTGAAACAGCGGGTGATCCTTCCGAATGGGATCCTCCGGCAGATGATCCCGATCGTACTTTCCGGTAAGCAATCCCTGTGCCAGCGGGCTGTAGGCGATAATGGAGATGTTCAGTTCTCGTGCGGTGGGATAGATCTCCTTTTCAATGCTTCGGTCCAGCAGGCTGTACCGTACCTGATTGCTCACCAGAAGGTTTCCGTCCTGAAGGGCTTCCCGGGCGATGCGCATCAGGGGACCGTTGAAGTTGGAGATCCCGATGTAACGTACTTTCCCCTCCTGAACAAGGTCTTCCAGGGCCCGCATGGTCTCTTCCACAGGCACATAATGGTTGGGCCAGTGAAACTGAAGCAGATCCACCCAGTCTCGCTGGAGTCGTTTGAGACTCCCCTCCAGTGCCCGTTTGACCTCTTCTGCGCGCGCATGGGTTCCTGCAACCTTGGTGGCGATGATCACCTCCTTGATGCGGTCCCCCAGCGCTTCCCGGATCAATTCCTCGGAACGTCCATTGCCATAGACTTCCGCGGTGTCTATCCAGTTCACGCCATGATCCAGACTGACGCGGATGGCGTCCAGTACATCGTCTTTTGTAAAGTCCTGTCCATAGCCCCAGCGTTCAGTGCCAAACTGCCAGGCACCCAGACCTACCACCGTGACATGAAGATCCGATGAACCGAGTTTTTTGGTTTCCAAGGTTTACCTCCTGTGGTTTGTACGTTCCTTACTGAAACGCCAGGATGTCCTGCGGTGCCACCGAAAACAATTTCTCTTCACGCTCATCAAAGAAATCCCACCGGTGCCCTGTAAGGGTCACGGGCAGTACGGGAATGCGTCGTGCACCGCGCCCATCCAGCCTCACTTCAATCTCCAGAAAACCCTGTTCAACAAAACGAGAGAGAAGCGCCTGTCCCAGCTCACCGCGTGCAGGCCATCGCACATACCCCTGCTCCACCAGATGCCCCAGGGTACGAATGCCGTCCCTCATCAGCCCAGGAAGGAGCGCAAACAGGATCCGAAGGCCCAGATAAGCGTCGCTTCCTGCCCGGTGGACCACATCTGCCCGGATTCCCAGCATTTCGGCCACGGAAGCCAGGGAGGTGCGGCGGAGATCCGGGATGAGCCGCCGTGCAAGACTTTTGGTGTCAATCCCCGGAAGAAACACAGGGCGGAATCCCTCACGCACAAGTTCCAGATTGAAAAACTTGAGATCAAACTCCAGCACATTGTGTCCCACCACCACCGTGCCTTCCAGACGCTCCAGATAGTCCATGGCCACTTGATAAAATGGCGGAGCATCGGAAAGCATATCCTGGGTGATCCCGTGAACACGCTGCGAAGCAGGATGAATGGGAACCGAGGGTTGCACAAGTGTTTCCACAATTTCCGGGGACTCCCCCAGACGTGCCCGGGCAATCCCCATCTCAATGATTCGGTCATGGCGGGGGCTGACCCCCGTGGTTTCAATATCAAACCCCGCAAACATTACCTGTTCAATGGGTATCTCATGTGGGTACTGCACGGATCATCTCCTTAAGTTCATGCATCAGGGTGTTGACCGTTTCCTCCCCCGCTTCCGGAAAGGCCCGTGCTGCTTCACGCAGCACCTGGTATCGCTGCGTGTTTTCCAGAAGATCACGAAGGGTCCGAATCAGCTCCACATCGCCGGAAACCTGGAGACCTGCACCTCGCGCCAGAATGCGCACCGCCAGATCACGGACATTCTGAATATACGGACCAAACACCACGGGAATCCCGGCAAACACGGGTTCCAGAAGGTTGTGTCCACCGTACGGGGCGAAACTCCCAAAAACCACCGCCAGATAACCCACCGGGAAAAACCTGAGAAGCTCTCCCAGTGTATCCAGCACCAGCACCGGCGCGTTCCACCGGGAAGGATGATCGCTCCACCGCTGGTATGCGACAGACATCCGATCCAGGCGGGATCGCAGGGTTTTCAAATGGTCCATATGCCGGGGGGCAAGCAGGAACCGTACATCGGGGACCTGGGCATGAAGCTGCCGGATCAATCGGAGTGCGAGATCATATTCTCCTGAGCGGACACTGGCCAGAATGATCACCCGGTCACGCTCCGAAAGACCCAGTGCTTCAAAGCTCAGCGGATTCTGCGGACGGTTCGGAAAAAGTCGCTTCCAGTTTCCGGTCACACGGATATGTTCACGGGGCACGCCCAGCATGGCGAAACGATAGGCATCCCACTGGGTCTGCACATAGGCGCGACGTACCTGCTGCAACCCTCTGCGAATGGCGGGAATCCACCGGTAGAGCTGGTAGGTCCGATGACGCATCCGACCGTTCAGGATCACGAGAGGGGTACGATGGGTCATGACGCGATTCAGCAACCCGGGCCAGAGTTCTGTTTCTACCAGCGCAAGCAGACGGGGATTCATGGAGAACAGGGTGTCCAGGAAGGGGGGATGATCCAGCGGGAAACGAAAAATCTCCACCCCGGGCAGATCCTGAAGGGCCTCCCTGAGACGCTGAAGCCCTGTCCGTGTGGTGGCTGAACAC
>JALUJC010000220.1:1822-2907 GCA_027053375.1 Caldifarciminota bacterium | reverse complement strand
TTCAAGGCGGGGCTTGGCACCCGGCCGGCCCACCAGGGCGTGAACCACATAGCGCCCCAGAAACCGGTAAGCGGGCATCCCGGCCCGTCGCCGCTCCAGAAGACGTCGGGCATACACGTTCTCCTCAATGATTGTGGTGTAAAACGCCCGCACATGTTCCGGAACGGGCGCCAGCAAATAGGCGTATCCCCGGTGCAGGAGCGGGAGACGGCGGCGATATTCCGGCCGGGCCCGCAACCCGAAGAGATAGCCCACCGTGTCGGGTTTTCCCTCCCGCCAGACCCGGCGCAGGGCACACACGCCGAACCCCGCGATTTTCCTTCGCTTTTGATCCCGGAGCACCACCACCCGGACGTCTTCCCCTTCATGCTGGATGGATGCCCAGGCATCGGGACGACGGGTGTACACCAGGCGCACCCAGCCCGGCATGGGCGTGGCTTCCAGGATCTCCAGGAGTTCCGGTGCATCGTCCGGACCGGCCAGATCGTACACGTACCGTGTGGAGGCGTTCACCCCTTCTTTCTCACTTCGGCCACGCATCCAGATTCTCTCCCAGAGGAAGTCCGAATTTGGCCTCCACCTCCCGCTGGAGGGTGAGGTTCTGGGAAAAGAAGGTATAGACCATGGGAAGGGTGGGTTTTCGCACCAGAAGACTCAGGCTCCGGCGGAGGATGGAGCGGGTTCGGAAAAACGCTCTCCGCGCATCCCGCGCACGGACCGACAGCTCTTCAGGAGAAAAATGCTTCGGCTGGAACACGATTTCCCCATAGTGGTACCCCGGCTCGAGCCACCACCGCGGGCGGATCAGCCGTCCTTCCCGCTCGAGCCGCCGGTACACCGGCGTGCCCGGAAGGGGAAGCAGATGATTGAACGCGGCAAAGAAAAAGTCGTGTTTCAGTGCAAATTCCAGCGCCCGCTCAAAGCTCTCCGGCGTGTCGTGGTCATAGCCGAACACAAACGTGGCGTAGATGTGGATTCCCGCCTCGTGGATCCGCCGCACCAGTTCGTCCCGATCTCCAAGACGTTCCATCCATTCTTTTCCCATGCTGGCGAGATTCCGGCTGTCCAGAGACTCAAACCCGATG
>JALUJC010000220.1:0-1812 GCA_027053375.1 Caldifarciminota bacterium | reverse complement strand
TGTGCGCATCTTTTCCAGAAGCCGGGGATGGCGGGCCACCGTGAGGGAAGCCTGGCTCACCCAGTAGACCTTCAGGGGCATCAGCGCATCCACCAGTTTCTCCAGATAGGGAAGATTTCCTGCGATGTTGTCGTCCACCAGGAAGAAATAGCGTCCCCCGCTCTGTTCAATGTCCCGCACCACATCCCGGATCGGGCGGTGATGGCACCGGCCCTGATAATAGGCTGTGATGGCGCAGAAGTCGCAGTGAAAAGGGCACCCCCTTCCCACCTCCACCAGTCGCAGAGGAAGGTATGACCTGCCCCGAAACAGGCTGCGGTCTGGAAGCAGACCCGGCCGGAACGTCCCCAGACCTCCCCGATAGACCTTCTGCAACCTCCCCTTCCGGGCGTCTTCCACCACCCGCGTCCAGACATCCTCGGCGTTTCCCACCACCACCGCGTCCGCGTGCTGTGCAGCCTCTTCCGGGTTCAGGGTGACATGGTATCCCCCCAGAACCACCTTCCTTCCCCGCTTCCGGAAGGCGTCCGCCATGGCGTAGGCCCGCCGGGCTGTGTAGGCCTCCACGGTGATGGCCACCAGATCGGTGGAACGGTCATAATCCGGCACCTCCAGACGATCGTCCACCAGATCCGTCTCCACATCCGGAGGGGTGAGGGCTTTCAAAACCGCAAGCGTCAGCGGCTCCATCTTCCAGGAGCGGACGTACGGCTGGCCCGGCTTTTTCCCCACAGCGGGTTGCACGAACGTGACATGCATGCTCATACCTCCGGGATGTCCGAATGATCGGTCATGCGTTTGCGGTCAAACCGCTCAAGGCGGTGGGCGTAGATCCGGTAGCCCAGGTTGGTCAGCAGGCTCAGCCACCACAGGGTCTTTTCGTTGCGGATTCTCCGGAAAACGTTGAGGGCACGATAGGTTTCCCGCCAGGCCCAGTGCAATCCTTCCTCCAGTTCCTCAGGCGTCATCCGGGCCGGGCGAAACACCACATGTTCCACATCATAAAGGGACCAGTCCCGCTCCAGAATGCGCCCCTCGGAAGAAAGCTCCCGATAAAGAGGGGTGCCCGGGAAGGGGGTGAGCACGGCATAACGGGGAAGATCGATCCGGAGGCGCACCACCATTTCCACCGTCCGCTCGAAGACCTCCGGACCTTCGGCGTCGCTCCCAAAGGCAAAGGTCCCGTTGACCGCGATTCCCGCATCGTGGAGCCGCTTCATCAGTTCTTCATACCGCTCCACCCGGTTGAAGGCTTTGTTCATGGCCCGGACCGATGCCGGCGTCACCGCCTCGAACCCGATCAGAAGCCCCCGGCATCCGCTTTTCACCATGGCGTCAAACAGCTCCGGATCCCGCAGGATGTTCACCGTCACCAGGCCGAACCACCAGCGCCTGAGCGGCGCCAGTTCCCGGAACAGTTTGAGAGCGTACGCCCGGTCCGAAATCAGGTTCACGTCGATAAAAAGCACTTCTTTGCCCGGAAGTTGTTCGATTTCTTCCACAACCTCCCGAACCGGGCGTTTGTAGACTTTCCCTCCCGCCAGTGGGGGCACCACGCAGAAGGAGCACCGGTGGATGCATCCCCGTGTGGCCTCCACCACGTTCCGGGTGATGTATTTGCGTTTAGGCAGAAGATCCCGTCGGGGTCTGGGACGACCGGCGAGAGCAAAGTCCGGGGCCTGGTGGTAAAACTTTTTCAATCCGCCGTTCAGGGCGTCCCGGAGCACCCGGGGAAAGACGCCCTCCGCATACCCGATCACAACAGCATCGGCGTGCTGTGCAGCTTCGTGGGGCATGAGGGTGGGATGGGGA
>JALUJC010000219.1 GCA_027053375.1 Caldifarciminota bacterium | reverse complement strand
GATCCTCGGGAGACTGCCCGAGCACTTCCCGAAAGCTTTCCCGCACCCAGTGGGTGATCATCTGCCGGTTGGCCCATGCAAAGTTGGCTGCCGCTTTCATGGCACCGAGATAGTCCCGCGCTTCTGGCGAATCAATGGGGGCACAGGAAAGCTGAGGATCCGGAACCTGGATCCCATAGGCGGCCATTCTGGGTTTCATCCGACGAATGTAATCATCGGCGATCTGATGTCCAAAACCGCGGGAACCACAGTGAATCATGATGACCACCTGCCCTTCAAATAGCCCCATCACCCGGGCTGCTTTCTCATCAAACACCCGCTCCACCACCTGAAGCTCCAGGAAATGGTTTCCGGAGCCCAGGGTACCGAGCTGGGGAAGTCCCCTCTCAACGGCACGTGCAGACACCGCATCGGGATCCGCACCTTTCATCCGTCCCTGCTCCTCCGTGTGTTCCAGGTCCTCTCCCCACCCCATGCCCTGTCGGACTGCCCAGGCCGCCCCGTGGACCATCACCTCTCTGAGTTCACGTCTGGACAAACGAAGCTTTCCACGCGATCCCACACCGGAGGGTACATTCACAAACAGGCGATCCAGAAGGCGATCCATGAACGGTTCAAGATCCTGAAGGGTCAGATCGGTCCGGATCACCCGGACACCGCAGTTGATGTCAAACCCGATGCCCCCGGGAGATACCACCCCCGTATCCATGTCCATGGCTGCTACACCACCAATGGGGAACCCGTATCCCCAGTGAATATCCGGCATGGCATAAGAAGCCCTCTGGATTCCCGGAAGCGTGGCCACATTGGCCACCTGTTCAGGCGCCCTGTCCGAAAGAATGTGCCGGATCAGCCGGGAGGTGGCGAAGATGATCCCGGGAACCCGCATCCCGGGCCTGTAACCCCGTGGAATGCGCCATCGTACCTCATCCAGACGTTCCAGCGGCCCTTCCCAACCCTTTTCGGCCACGGGCAACCTCCTCTTTCCCCTGATTATAGGCTATTCGTGCCAGACCTTCAAAAAAAACGGAGTGGAACAGGGGAACCTGACCTTCAACGACGGCTCAGGAGGAACGTTTTTCACAGTGTTCCAGGACCCGTTCGGCGACAACCCTTCGCCAGTAATAAAGCTGATCCAGACTTTCCATCCTGCAGGGCCGGCGGCCAATCAGCATTTCCCCCAGCGTCCTGAACAACCGCTCCCCACGGGGAAGTTTGGGGAGAAGGGCGCGGACGGTTTCCACATCGCCCAGAATCAACGCGACCAGCAGGGTTACGGGAACGCGAAAGGTCCCGTCCCGATCCGCTTCCCGGGCATGTTGATAGGCTGCGCCGCGCATCCCGGCAAAGGCCTCCGCACGTGCAAGGGAAAAGCGCGCAATTCGCTCCCAGAAAGAAAAACGGAGGGTGCGGAACATTTCCAGCGATTCACGGTACAGGGAAATTGCCGTATCCGGGCTTCCCGTCGCGAAAGCCACATCACCAAGCCGTAGCAGGGTCGCGGCACGGGAATACATGTCTTCACCATCCATCAGGGCGTTCAGGTAGTGTTCCCGGGCTTCTTCCCAGCGTTCCTGCTTTTGATGGATCCATCCAAGGTTAAACCAGGCGTCCGCTTTTTCTCGCTCCAGATGGTGCTGATCGGCAAGTTTCAAACAGGTCTGATACCAGTACACCGCCCGCGCCTCCCTTCCCTGCATATCATGCAGAATCCCCAGCAATTCCCGAAACCTCACCAGCTCCGCAGGGAGCATGGTATGCCGATAGGCTGCGAGGGGAACCAGACAGCTTTTCATGGTTTCATACCGTTCCGCCCAGTCATACAGTTCGGCAAGGCTGAACAGCGCTGCCTTCCGGAGGGTTTTCTTCCTCAACAGGGGTTTCAGCATGCGTTCTGCGCCATCGTAATTTCCTTCCCGCAGGGTCCAGCGTGCCTCCAGGAGACGGGAAAGCGTCCGAAAGCGCCCTCCTTCCCTCTTCACCTCCCGGATCATCCGCTGGACCTCATCGCGCAATCCCTGATAATACCGAAGATCCAGCGCCCGTATCCAGTGAGGTACAGCCTGCTGAAAGGCCCGTGCACGGGTATACCACATCGCGATCTGCTGGGGATCCCTCCCTGTGTGGATGGCCCTCTCTGCAAGGGTGTGATAATGGCGTCGCTGCCGTGCCGGAGGAATGGTTTCCCGGATGCTGTAGATCGCCCTTTCTTCTGGTATCTCCCAACCTTCCTCCGTGAGACGAACCAGACCGGAATCCACCAGTTCCCGAATCACGTCATCCGGGAGGTCTGGAAGCTCATTTTCCGCAAGAGGCGCACCGGCACAGGCAAGAAGTTCCACCACCCGCTGCGCGCGCCGCGAAAGGTGGAGCATCCGGGCGTAATGAAGAGAAACACCTGGAGGGAGACGGCGTCCCTCCATCCATTCCGCGAGGAGCGCCTGAAAACAGAAGAGGTTCCCACCGCAGGTACGCAGAAGATCTTCACGGTCCTTCCGGGAAAGGCCGGGCGCCACTGCATCAAAGAGATCCTCCAGGACAGAGGGAGAGAGGGGCGCAAGAGGAAGCGTCCGGGCATCCCAGGTTTTCAGCAGGGCGTGGTGAGACCGGGTCGTGATCACCACAGGGAATTTACGGATCAGCTCTGGAATCATCCTGTCCAGAATCTGAAGAGAAACCCTGTCCAGCCCATGAAAATGATCCAGCACCAGCACCCGGGGATCCTGGGCTTCCAGCCAGGTCTTTAGGGCAGGGTGGATCGTATCCCAGGGGATGGGTCGGGCAGCCTGAAGGTATTCCACAAGGATTTGCGGGGGGGAGGGCAAACCCCGGATCAGTGCCCGCAATGCGGTAAGAGGGGCCCGTGAAACCGTTCCGCGAATCCACAGCACAGGCCATCCCCCATGGCGC
>JALUJC010000218.1 GCA_027053375.1 Caldifarciminota bacterium | reverse complement strand
ATCCTGTCCCTCTATCCCGAAACCCATCCGGGAAGGGAGGAGATGCTGGCCCATCATTTTCTCAGCGCCGAGATCTGGGACCGGGCTTTTCTGCACCTCCGCACCCACGCCGAACAACAGTACCAGCAGGGGCAACTGCGCGAAGCCCGGGATCGTTTCATCCGTGCACTTGCGCTGCTGGAAGAACATGCATGTGGGACACAGGAAGACGCCTTTCATCTCCATCTTCGTTGTGCCCAGATCTCGGACATGCTGGGGGATCCTGAAACCACAGCACAGCACTACCGAAAGGCTGAACGATATGCCGGTAACAACCCCGCCCACCAGGCGCGTGTCTTTCGTGAACGGGCCCACACCCTTCAGCAACAGGGAGCAAGCGAACAGGCGCTCCAGGAGATCCTGCATGCACAATCCCTCCTTGAACGGATTCCCCCTCCCCTCCCCACCTTCCTTCAGGCCGACATCCTGGGAACCCGCTGCTGGATCCACACCCTTCGCGGGGAGTTTCGTGAAGCAATTCAGGCCGGGGAGGAAGCGCTTCAGGCACTGGATCAGGAACGTGAACAACTGGATGCCTCCCGGCTCACAGACTGGATGGGACGGCGTGCCATGCTCCTCAACTTTCTGGGATCTGCCCGCATCTGGATCCACGATCTGCAGGGCGCCGAAGAACTTTTTCTGGAGGCAGAAGAACTGGCGGATATCGGTGGTTTTCAGGAGATCCTGGCTTCCGTGGAAGGAAACCTCGCCCTTCTGGAACAGCGTCGCGGGGAGGTGGAACGGGCCATTGAACGCACCCGAAGGCAGCTTGCCCATTACGAACAGCTGGGCGCTTTCCGGGAACAGGCGCGGGTGAGCAACAATCTTGGGCTTCTTCTGCTGGACCTCGGCCGAGAGGTGGAAGAGGCACACCGGCTATTCCTTGCGTCGCTCCAGCTGAGCCGGACCCACCATTATCCACTGATCGAGGCGCAGTCCATCTCCTGTCTGGGCATGTGGCACATGGCCCGGGGGGCATATGCCCGTGCCCTGACGTTTTTCCGTGAAGCCGAAACCCATTTCCGGAACCTGCATATGGCGTACTACGTGCTGGCAAACCGTCTGAACGCCGCCCTTTGCCACATGGAGATGGGACACCTTTCGGAAGCCCTGCAGGCTTTTGAAACCCTGTTCACGGAAATCCATCCTTCCCGTATGCCGGGATTGCGCCTTGAGCTCCTGGTTCATTGCACCCGTCTGCGGATTCGCGCGCAACGCTTCTCAGACGCCAGACACCTGCTTCAGGAAATTCAGAACCTTATGGCAGCCCATCCTGAACTGGATCTGCATTACGTACTCCCCTACCTCCAGGGACTGCTGGCGCGTTCCGGGGCAAACTGGGAAAAGGCGGAAAAGGCCTTTATGGAAGCCCTTTCCCTGAGCGATCGCATCGGGGATGTACGGGTCCGCGGGGATCTTCTGATCGAACTGGCGGAGACCCGGATTCAACTGAAAAAACCGGGCGTTATGGAACTCCTGGATGAGGCAGAAACCCTGTTTTCTGCCTATTCACATGCGCCCAAACTCCAGCGCATTCAGCAACTCCGGGAAAGGAAGCTGTCCGATCCTGCTCAATCCGGCTGATCCGCTGGAGACGCCGCCCCCCCCAGAAGATCCACCAGCGCAAGAAGGGCCAGTTCATAGCCCACCGCCCCAAGTCCCACAATCACCCCCTGCGCAGCACGGGCGGTGAGCAGGTTCTGACGAAAGGACTCGCGCCGATACACCTGGGAGATATGCACCTCAATCACGGGCAGAGGAATCGCCTGCACGGCATCCAGGAGTGCCACACTGGTATGACTGTATCCCCCGGGGTTCAAAATCACACCCTGATAGTGCTCCGGAGCCCGGTGCAACCGGTCAATCATCTCTCCTTCATGGTTGGTCTGTACCACTTCCACCTCCACCTCCAGCGTCTTTGCCAGATCTTTCAACCGGAGCGCAATGTCCTCCAGGGTGGTGGAACCGTACACACCGGGTTCACGCTTCCCCAGAAGATTCAGGTTGGGTCCATTCAGACAGAGGATCCGGATGGCCATGTGGTGAGGATACAGACGCATCCCGAACCCGTCAAGCCACCGCATCCATCCAGAAGCACCACGTTTTTTAGAATATTCTGACTTCTGGATTTGCTTGTTTCTGGATTCTTGACATAACCAATTTCCCCCTGTAGACTGAATAATGTTTAAGTTAATCCTTAAGCCAAGGAGGTGGATCATGAGAAAGGCGCTCCCTCTCCTCATCACGGGAGCCCTGGTCATGCTGGCCTGGCTTCCGGGATGTAAAAAATCCAGCTCAGGACCTGAGATCACGGGGATTGTGGTCACCCTGAAGCCTCAGGCGGGGACCAACATTGACGTGAACAATGCCCGCGTGCAGATCTACAGCGACGCGAACTTTCAGAACCTGGTCACGGAAAAGGCGGCCGGCCTGGAGACCTTCGATGTCTCGGCGTGCGCCGTGGCGCCGCCGGAGGCCTCCTTCACCTGGTCGCCGGCGATACCGGAGGCGGGGGAGACGGTGCGCTTCGAAGACACGAGCAGGGGCGGCGTTACCTCGTGGGCGTGGCGTTTCGGCGACGGGACCTCGAGCACGGAGAGGAACCCTCGCCGGAGCTTCGGCCGCCCGGGATCGTACGCCGTGACGCTGACCGTCACCGGCCCCGCCGGCGCCGATTCGGTCACCCGGGTGGTGACGGTCTCGGGCGGCTCCTCGGCGACGCCGCCGATCACGGAGAACGCGCCGTGGCGCGCGGTGATCCCGGCCGGCGCCCACACCGGCGGCCTCCACGGAACCTCCTGGGTCAGCGACGTGGTGCTCCACAACCCGGGCACCGACGACGCCACGGCGCATCTCTACTTCATGAAGAGGGAC
>JALUJC010000217.1 GCA_027053375.1 Caldifarciminota bacterium | reverse complement strand
GTGAGGAACCACCCACCCCGTATACTATTATACACATACGCTCCTCAGTCGTATAGGACGTGGGTCCTACTCATTGGGTACAATCCACCCTTCCCGGATCCCACACAACCCTGAAAGATCTCTGTGGTTTCTGTATACTTTCCCGGCCATGCGAGAGAGGATCCGAAACTTCTGCATTATCGCCCACATTGACCACGGGAAATCCACCCTGGCCGACCGTTTGCTGGAGCTTACCCACACCCTGCGCATGCGGGAAGATGACGAGCAGGTTCTGGATTCCATGGATCTGGAGCGTGAACGGGGCATCACCATCAAGATGCACCCCGTTCGCATGACGTATACCTGGAAAGGCACCTCTTATATCCTCAACCTGATTGACACCCCGGGGCACGTGGACTTCAGCTATGAGGTCTCCCGCTCTCTTGCCGCCGTGGAAGGTGCCCTTTTGCTGGTGGATGCCTCGCAGGGGGTGGAAGCCCAGACTGTGAGCCATCTCTTCCATGCCTTCAACGAAGACCTGACCATTCTTCCCGTGATCAACAAGATTGACCTTCCCAATGCGGACGTTCCCCGGGTGGAGGAACAGATCCGGGATCTGCTCGGGGGAGACGAGACCATCTATCATATCTCCGCCAAAACCGGCGAAGGCGTGGAAGACCTGCTTCATGCCCTGATTGAGCGCGTTCCCCCTCCGAAGGGAGATGAGAATGCCCCACTCCAGGCGCTGATCTTTGATGCACAGTACGATGAGTACCGCGGGGTGGTGCCCTATCTCCGGGTGATGGAGGGCACCCTTCGTCCAGGAATGACCGTGATGTTCAAAGCCACGGGCAAACGCTACGAGGTAACAGAAGTTGGGGTGTTCCGTCCCGGCGAACGGGTGCCTGTGGAGGCACTGCGAGCGGGAGAAGTGGGGTATCTCGTGGCCGCCATCCGGGAAATCCGTCACGCCCGTGTGGGGGATACGGTGGTGGATGCGCGGCATCCAGACACGCCAGCCATTCCAGGGTTTCGGGAACCCAAACCCATGGTCTACGCCGGCTTTTATCCCCTCCAGCCCTCAGATTTTCCCCTTCTGCAGAAAGCACTTGAAAAACTCCGGTTGAACGATGCGGCGCTCCTCTTTGAAGGAGAGAACTCACCCGCCCTGGGACCCGGGTTCCGTGTGGGGTTCCTGGGCCTGCTGCACATGGATATTGTGAAAGAACGTCTTCGTCGGGAATTCAATCTGGACATTCTGGTCACATCTCCCAACGTACAGTACCGGGTCCGCCTCAAAAACGGCGAACTGCGGGAAGTCCATTCCCCCCGTGACTTTCCTGACCATTATGAAGAGGCTTTTGAACCCTTTGTGCTGGCCCAGATCATCACCCCCTCCACCTATGTGGGCGCGGTGATGGAACTGTGCCACAAACGCCGGGGGGTTCAGCGGTCGCTGAACTATCTGGATCCCCGTACGGTGATTCTGGAATTTGAGCTCCCGCTCTCCGAAGTGATCTTTGATTTCTTTGATAAACTCAAAAGCATGACCCGGGGTTATGCCTCCCTGGACTACGAGTTTCTGGAATTCCGCCCCTCCGACCTGGTCCGGCTGGACATCCTCCTGAACGGAGAGCGGGTGGAGGCACTGTCGGCGGTTGTCCACAGGGAAAAGGCATACTATGTAGGACGTGAACTGGTGCAGAAACTCCGGGAGGTGGTTCCCCGGCAGCTGTTTGAGATCCGGGTGCAGGCGGCCATCGGACGGAAGGTCATTGCCAGCGAGCGTATCGCCGCACTCCGGAAAGACGTGACCGCCAAGTGTTACGGAGGAGACATCACCCGAAAACGCAAATTGCTTGAGCGACAGAAAGAGGGCAAGAAGCGTATGAAGAAATTCGGAAAGGTGGAGCTTCCCCAGGAAGCATTCACCGCCATTCTCCGGGTGGAATCATGATCAACTTTGACCGGCAATTGAGACGGGCACGGCAGGCGGAACGGCGCGGAGCATGGCTGGAGGCCATGCAGGCTTACCTCACCCTTTACCAGGCGGCCCGGAGGGAACGCGCAGCATCCTATATGGAGCGGGCACTGTTCGGCCTCAGTGATCTCCTGGCAGAACGAATGGGGGAATACTCCTTCGCCCTGAAGATTCTTGGACAGATTTTTCGGGAAAACCTTCCCCGGACACGCGCGCGCCTTTTTGCCCGTGGGCTTCGTATCTTACGTCTCAGCGGTCATATTCAGCGTGCACCGGAATACGTGCGCGCCGGCCTGGCGTATGCACACCAGGAGCGCCTGAACCGCCCCCGGATTCAGATCCTGCAGGAAGCCGGGCTTCTCCTCCTGGAACGCCAGCGGCTGGATGTGGCCGGGCACTTCCTGGGCTCTGCCCTCCGTCTTGCCCAGCGAGAACGGGATACCTCTCTCTCCACCCGGCTCCGTGCCGACCTGGCGCTGGTGCTGGACCGCAAGGGTCAGCACACCCTGGCCCGAAAACTCATGGGTCGTGCGCTTCGCACGGGCTTTGATATGGACAGAGACGATCTTCTGGCCTATCTGTATCTCCGTCAGGCCCTGCTGGAGGGAGAACCCTGGCTCTCCCTGGGGAAAAAACTGGCCCGCCGCCACCGGCTTCGTTCCCTGCTGCAGGAATACGAACGCCTGCACCCCCTCTTCTCTCCGCTCCCCCTGTCCGAATGACCCGCCTGGACCGCTACCTGATCCGCGAATTCGTGCGCACCCTGGTTCTGATCCTTGCTGCCATTGGTTTTCTTTATCTCCTGGTCCACTTTTTTGAGCGCATGGACACCTACATTGACCGGCACGCGCATCCCCGGGATCTGGCCATCTACTATGCCACCCTGGTCCCCTATATCGTGGTGCTGCTTTTTCCCATGGGGGAGTTGCTGGCGGTGTTCTTTTCGCTGGGAGAG
>JALUJC010000216.1 GCA_027053375.1 Caldifarciminota bacterium | reverse complement strand
GGGTCGGGAAGGTCGGGCAGAGGGTGAGGGAGCGGACGGTTGTTCAGGTTGGGGTTTCTTCGAAGTGATGGGGGAAGTTGGGGTTTCGCCTTTCGGAGGAACCACCACCACGAGACCGTCTGAAGTGCGTGAAACGGTGGGGCGAACCAGATGTGAGAGATCCAGCACCACACGGGTGATGGGCACAGGGGTAAGCCGGTACTGGCTGGAACGAATCCGGAGAACCGCGCCTTCCTGAACGGAGAGTTCAACAGGTTTACGATCCACGCGATAGCCGGTTTCGAGCAGATCCAGCACAAATCTCGCAGGGCGTTTCAGAATGAGTGTCTGATATCGCTGAAGATCTTTTCCTTTCAGCAAGATGCGTACCGTTCCGTTCTGCTTCTCAATGGAAATGGATTGTAGTTCCCCGGCGACCATAGCCGCGGGCAAAAGAAGCAATCCCAGCGTCCACAAAAACAGACCGTGTTTCATCATCCCCTCCTACTCCACGCCCGCAAAGCTGTAGACCAGGTATCGAACACGCGCTTTCACCGATCGCCGTTGAATTTGCTGATTGCTCGGTCGCTGGTAGGTGAGTGTGACATTCTGGATTTTCCCGAGCCGCGAAGAACTCAGCACCGTTTTGAAGAACTTCATGATGTCATAGAACGATCCTTTGAGCTCCAGATCCAGTGTGAGGGTTCGGTACTGGACCGCCGCACGCCCTTTTGCGCCCTGTCGGGTACGCGCAGCCGCCGCCTGTTGCCCCTGGGCGGGTTGCCCTCCACCTCCACCGGGTGCGGACGCCCCGATGCGGCGTACACGGACCACTTCCACCCCGCTTCGAACAGCCGCGTTGTGCAGGATCAGCAAAACGCCAGGATAGTCTTCCTTTTCTGGAAGAATATCCTTCAGGGCTGCCCATTGTTCCAGAAGGACTTTGTACTCTTTTTCCACGCGTGCTTTTTCCTGGAGATCCCGTTGAAGCTGGGCGATTTTCCGGTCCAGCATCTGCACGGAGTCCCGCGCGGTTTGAATGGCCTGATCCCTGGGCTTCCAGACATACTGACGACCCACCACAAGGAGAACAATGGGTACGATCAGTGCAAACAGGAAGCCGCGGACCAGAGGGTTTTGAAGGTTGAAGTTCATGCCCGCGCCTCCCCCTCAGGGATGGATGACGATGTACTGGTTCACACGCTGAAATTCGGACAGGTACACGGTGGGAATGTACTCCGTGTCCGCGTGGGTGATGGAAGTCTGGATCACGTACTCCAGAACATTGAAGGTGTCAATCGTCCACCCTGTGGCAGAATCCGTCCCGGTCCCTGCAAGCACTTGATAATCAAAGATGATATCCACGGGCATAGGAATGGAGAGTACGGGATCCGAGGGGGTGGGGGCATCTGGAAAGACCATGCCCACAGGGATTTCCACGGACCATCGTCCGTTTGTGGTGTCGGTAAACGTTTCCGCACGTGTGAAGACCGGGGCGGTTTGTTCCCCGGGGGTCCCTGCATCTGTGCGGGGCTGGACCACCACCCTGACCCCGGGTGCAGGGAGCGGGGTGGTGTCGTTCCAGTGATGCAGAACCCGTCCTGTAACGACCACGGTCTGGCCGCTCTGACGGGAAGAGCAGGCCGGGAGGAACAAACCGACCACCACAAGGGCCAGAGCAATGCGTTTCATTGAACGCCTCCTGTTTTTCTCACATTCAGCTGAAACTCATAAAAATCCAGTTCTTTGGTTTTTGCTTCCTCGATCACCGGAACGGTGGGATCGCTGAATTGCTCAGACCGCTCAAGGTTCCGCATGAACTGCGCGACAGCTGCCTGGTTCATGGCGCCCCCTTTGAGGGCAAGCATCCCGCCACGGTCTTCCAGACTGGTGAGCCAGACATTGGAGGGAAGGCGGCGGACCAGTTCATCAATATAGAGAATGGCTTCGGTTTGCCCACGTCGAAGCATCTCGATGGTCCGGATTTTCCGTTGCAGAAGATCCCGCTTCTTTTTAAGTCCCGCCAGATCTCCAAGGCTCTGTTCCAGTTGTTTTACCTGTCTGGATTTGTCCGTGATTTCTGCATGGAGGCGGGAGAGGGTCTGACTTCGATTCCACCATCCAGCGCCAACAATCAGAAGGGCAAGCACGCCGGTGGCCAGCGGGAGTGTGAGTTCTGGACGGGGAATGGGGAGAAGCTCACGCTCAAGCGCTTCCTTTTCCTCTTTCGGTAGAAGGTTGATGTTGACCGTGACGGGGGTGGTGCTTTTAATGGCCATGCCCAGCGCCACGGTGAGAAGTGGACCGATCTCCGGATCCACTTCTGCTTCCACATCCATGTAATCCAGGGGGTTCACCGTAAGAATTTGCAGATCCAGGTTGTTTTCCAGTTCGGCAGGAAGCCCGTCAATCAGTGCGCCCCCTCCGGAGAGGAAAATCCCTTCAACGGTCCGTTCTTCGCTTTCGCTTTCCAGGATTCTACGAATGTTCTCCACAAAGTTCCCCGTGACGTTGGTGATCACCTGCCGGACGCTTTGCTCTTCAAAATTGTCAGGAATCTTTCCCCGAAGTGCGTCCTGGGCTTCCGAGATGTCCATCCCCAGGATCCGGTTCAGTGCTTCCACAAATTGCTTTTGTGCAAAGGGGATTTCCTGTGTCCAGACCAGGGCGGTATCCTCCACGAGGAAGAGGTGCGAGAGTTCGTATCCCATGTGTAAACCAAGGTAACGGCCGGTGGGGGGGAGCACCGAAAGGAAAGTGTAGAGGTTATATACGGCAAAAGGATCGTGATCCACGCCCACCAGGGTGAGATCTGCTGTGGTGACCACATCCAGGACTTCTTCAATGGCGGGTGGACGTGAAGCAACAAAGAATCCCTGGATCTGACCTTCCGGGGTTTTTCCGATTTCTGCGAAGTCCCAGTACACTTCCTGCAAATCAAAGGGAAGCTGACCCCCGGAGACCGCCGTGAGAACGGCTTCTTCCAGTGACACCCCCTTTTCCCGGGTCAGGGTCATCTTGCGGGTGAGGATTCCCCGTCCGGCCACACTCACGATCACACGGCGTGGAATCTGCTCCGGGACAAGTTCAAACATCCGTGTCAGGGTTTCCACCACGGCCTGCCGGTCTGCCATTTCTTTGGAAACGATCACATCTTCCGGCATGGGCTCCACCAGTGCGTGTTTCAGAACCGGACGTCCTTTCCCCGAGGTCACGAATACGGCTTTTACAAAACGGGTGCCGATATCCACTCCCCAGAGCGGTCCAAGACCTTTTTTCTGAAAGAAATTTAACATGGGTCAACCCCCCGTTTCTTTCTCATCAACTTTTCCCCAGAAATGGCTGAAGCGCCTCAAAGGTGACGGCCTCTTCAGACCTGCCATGCTGCGCAGTGTAGGAACGCAGTACACTCAGAAAGAGTCCAAGGTGATGGTGAACGGCATCCACAAGCTGGGCGAGGGTGGTCTCCTCCATGGGCACACCCGCATCTTCAGACAGTCGGCTGAAGTCTTCAAGCGTGGGTGTGTTCAGAGGGATCAGCACCCCCCGGCCCAGAAGATTTCCGAGCGCCTGAAATTCAAGGGATGAAGGGGGTTCCACACCCACAACCACCGTTTCCCTCGCGAGATGGAGCCTTTCCTCCAGCATCCCTGTCAGCACAGGACCCTGCTGTCTGAGATCCACGTGCTCCATTGCATCGATCACAAGAAGTTCCGGATCCCGCAGGGCTTCAAGGAACTGATGAAGGGTCCCTTTCTGGCGGTTTTCCTCGTACCTCAATGTGAGCAGGGAGCCGGTCAGCACCCGTACGGCTTTCCCCCGGGATCGGGCGTAGGCCAGGGCAAGCGTGGTTCGTCCACTCCCGGGCGGGCCGTAGAGATAGACCATATCCGAGTCCTCATGGGTGATTTTCTGGAGAAGCTGATAGGCTTCCGTCTGGTGCTGGAGCGGTTGAATCCCTTCCAGATCTGGACCCTCGGTGATTCTGGGGATCACGCCATCCAGGGTGAACCGGTCATGGGGTTTTCTCCGTGGCACCTCTTCCAGTGAACGATAAGCTCTATCAATGGCTTCAAGGATCTCCCCGAGAGGGGATACCACGGGAAGAATGCGAAGATCCGTGACCGTTTCCAGTTCACGGTAGGCTTCACGATTGAGGGGATTGGCCATGGCCACGGTCAGGTACGCCCCATCTGTCCCCACGGCAAGCAGCCTGTACCGATCCGCAACGCGACGGGGAACGTGCGCCACTGCGAAGGGATCCAGTTCAAGATCACGGAGGGAAAGATAGGGGAAACGAAAACGTTCTGAAAGAAATCTTGCAAAATCCTGATCTGTGAGCGCGCCCATCTGGATCAGGTGTTCCTCGATCATTCCCCCTTCTTTTCGGTGCCGTGCCAGGGCCTGCCGGAACGCGTCCCGGTTGACAAGCCCCGCATCCATGAGCAGTTCCCAGAAGGATTTTTTCCGTTTTGCCGTGGCTTTGCTGGGTGTCATCCTTTACCCCCGGGTTTTTGCCAGAGTTCTGGGTCGCGCAAACAGGCTTCTTCCCAGGCTTCCTCAGCCTTTGCTTCTTCACCCATGGCACGGTACACGCGGGAAAGGGTGGCATAGACCTGTGCCTGATCATGAATGGACAGGTCTTCTTCCCGTGAGAGTGCCTTTTCCAGTGCCCGGAGTGCCAGACGGGGTTGTCCCAGCTGACGGAGCAACTGGCCCATTCGGGCATAGACCCGACCCGGATGGGGGGTGTGATCCAGGGCATAGGTATAGGCGAACAACGCGGGCTCCTGAAGGCCCATGCGTGTGAGAATATGTCCAGCTTCTTCGTAATCTACGGGATAGGATGGTGGGGTTTCGGGTGTCCAGACCCGGATTTCTTTCAGTAACTCCACCAGTGTTTGGGAGGTCTCCACAGGGGAAAGAACCTGTTCGGGTTCAGGTTCCACCTTCGTTTTCTGTTCTTCAGGTTCTGTTGGGGTTTCGGGGGTCTGGCGCGCAGGTGCCTGTTCGGTTTCTGCCTCGGGAGTGGGTGCTGAGACCTCGGCGGGTGCAGTTTCCTGTGGAATTTCCAGCACCTCTTCTTCCAGGTTCAGGGATTCCTCTGCCGCAGCCTGCTCAAGGATACGCAGTTCTTCAGGTTCTTCTTCAACAGTGGTCGGTTCGGGGGAGGGGGGCTCTTCGAGCACAGGTTCTTCCTCAAGGCGGATGGATGGGGAATCCTCTTCAACAATTTCGATTTCTTCTTCCATGCTACCCAGGTCCGACAATGTGGGGGCCTGGGGTTCCACTTCTTCCTCCTCCTCCGATGTGTCCGGTGGCGCCATAAGCGTTTCAGATTCGATGGATTCTTCTACCTCTGGAAGGGTCGGGGATTCCCCGTGAAACGGCTCGGGTTCGGCGACCGGCTCCACACTCTCCACCGGCTCAGCCTCCACGGGTGTCTGTTCCACGGGACCGCCAAACTCTTCTTCCAGCTTCCCGAGGTCCATCTGGGTCAGAGGAATGGTGCTCTGTGTATCAAACCCTGTCATGGAGATTTGTTCGATCAGTTCTTCTGTGAGTTTGAACAGGTTGTCAAAGATGGGCATGTTTTCCGCCGCATTTTCGCTGGAGAGAGGTTCCCAGATCTGGGAGAGGAGGCTCATGATCTGGTTCAGGTCCGCAATGGAAACCTCCTGCGCAGTTTCGTAAAAACGGCGGATTTCGTCCAGGGCGCCCTTATAGTTCTTAATATCCGGGTCGGCATAGAGCCGCGCGAGCTGGAGATGAACCATATGACGATTGGGATCGTAGCGCAGGATCTTTTTCCCAACGGCGATGGCATTGTCTGTGTAACCATCCTTGATATACAGTTCCAGGGATTTTTCGTAGCATTCCAGGGCTTTTTCACGGTTTTTTGCACGGAGGTACAGGTCGCCCAGGGTGTTCCAGAGATCCGGGTTGGAATCGTCCTGCTTGAGGATTTCTTCGTATTCTTTGATGGCTTTATCCACACTCCCCCGCGTTACCTGCCGGAGGAACCGACTCGCACGTTTGCCACGTCCCAGCATAAATCACTCCCTTGTTATGGGAATATATACACAGCTCCGGGAAGATTGTCAACCCCAATCCCAACGAGCCATCCCACCATCATCCCCAGAACCAGAAAGGGTCCAAAGTACACCCGATCAGGGAAATGGCCTTTCCGGAAGCGCCGTATGCCCACCCAGAACAGAGCGGTCAGGGTGGCAAGGATCATCCCCAGCCACAGGTTCAGAAATCCCCCCGCCCAGCCCCACAGGGCGGCAAGTTTGACATCTCCACCACCGAGGCCTTCCACGTGGAAGAGTGCATACCAGAGATACCGGAGTCCACCAAAAAGTGCAATGGCGGTGAGCATCCCGGCCCACTGGTCCATGGTTACACCCCTCCATAAGGTTGCCAGAATGGCCCAGAAAAAAGCGGGAAGCAGAATCCGATCCGGGAGAACACCGTGTTCCGCATCAATCCATGCAAGGGCAATCATCGCCCACCCCACGGGAAGAAACAGGACCCAATCCCCTGGAGAGGGACGCCATCCAACCACGGCCATACTCCAGAGGGCACTGAGCCCTTCCACCACAGGGTAGCGGGGAGAGATCCGGCTTCCACAGTTCCGACATCGCCCCCGAAGCAGGACAAAGGACAGAAGGGGAATGTTGTCGTACCAGCGGATGGAAGAATGGCACACCGGACACCGCGAGGCAGGCCACAGCAGAGATTCGCCCCGCGGTATCCGGTGAATGCATACGTTTAAGAAACTTCCAACAACCGCTCCCAGCACGCCGGCCAGGAGCAGAGAACTGACCGCTGAACCGGGGTCAGGGGAGGGCACTTTCCAGCGCCTGTGCGTATTTCAGCATCTTGACCCGGACAATGCCCCAGTTTGCTGTGCGGGGGATGACCGTCAGGTGAAAATAGCTTCCCCCACCAAGGAGACGGGAGAATATGTAATACCGATCGGTGGCCAGAAGGCTTTCCTGGAAGGTCCCCCAGCTGGTTTCCCGGGCGGCTTCAATCCCTTTACGGAGCACCTCCCCGAAAAACACAGCGGGGATGCTGAAGTCCAGATCCTCGTCAGGGGAATACCCTGCCACCGGTGTCCCGTCCTCGGCGTACACAATGGCGGTGAGTACCAGCCCGTCCACCTCCTGCGCAAACTGGTCCAGCAATTCATCCAGTTTCGCCATGGATCATCTCCTGTTGACGTGCGGTTCAGGTTCCGAAGAAGTCTTCGCCTTCTTTCTCCAGATCTTCCAGCGTGGTCACATCGGAGGCGCCTGCTGCTTCTCCACCCAGTTCCCCTTCCAGATCCAGGGAAGGCACCGACTCCTCAGCAGTTTCAGGTGCGGAGGTGGAGGATTCTTCAAGCATCTCCATGCCTGCTTTCAGAACACTTTCCAGTTCGCGGACGGTGTGTTTGAGTTCCAGAAACAGAAGGCCCAGTTTTCCGCCGGGGTGGGTCAGGACCACCAGGGCAGCATCCTCTCCGATATTCTGCGCCACCACGTAACCTTCTTTCCCCTTGACCAGCACCTGTTCCAGGTCTCCTTTTCCGAGGTCCTTCACCACGCGTTCTCCCTGGAACATCATGGATGAGGCAAGGGCAGCCAGAAGTTCCTCATCCTCATAATCCGGCGCGCTCATCATCATCAACCCTTCCGCACTGACGACTGCTGCAACCTGAATGTCGGGTGTGCGTTTGAGCAGTTTCTCCAGAACCTCCCGCATCTGCGTGGCAATGCCCCCCATGGAATACCTCCCTGTTTATTGGGTTCCACCAACAATCACCGGGCGAATCCAGGTGGTTCGTCCGGCTTCTACACGCAGGAAATATACGCCCTGATGGAGTCCACCAAGGGAAAGGGATCCCCCGCTTCTCAGGTTGAGACCTTCCCGGGAACGCACCACCCGCCCCGTGGCGTCCACCAGGCGAACCGCAACTGGAGCGGAGATGTCCCCTGAAAGGTAAAGTTCGTGCGCTGTGTACCGCAGGTGGAGCTCCTGGTTCTGCCGGGCAATGGGATTCTCTTCCACGGGCACAAAGCGATCCGTGGCCTCCCGGGTGTCATACGAGCGTGATACAGGCACGGCACTCCCAAAGACATAGGCATCTGTCCAGCTGTAAATGGAGTCTCGTACAATCCCCCACTGCGGTGCCACCCACTGGTGGAACTCCATGTAACTGCGTGCGGATTCGGGTTCAAATAGCCCGGGGTTGGTGAAGATCACCGAATAATCAATGTACCGCACCACGTGATAGGCAGTAAAACTGCCTGCAGGCACCGAAACGGCTTCCTGAGCAAGCACCGTGGCGGTGTCGTTGTTCAGATACATGGTGTCCAGATCCCCATCACCATCCGCGTCCATGATCACCGGGTTGGGTGCGTTTTGAACCCAGTTCTGACCCACAGAAAGCGGGGTGAGGAAATAGCGGAGATCCGACGGTGTACCTGTCCCAAACAGATCCATAGAAACCCAGACTTCCGACCCCACTTCATAGGCTGTAACCGTATCAAAACTGGGAGAGAGGGTGGTATCCGCGGGATAGTGGCGCGTTTCCAGCTGCATGCCATAGTTTCCATTATAGGTAACCTGCGCAATGGCTATAAATGTGTCCACGTACCCGGAATCCACAAATGAGGACCAGGTCCCGCCCAGTGCGTCGTAACTGCTGTCAATCTCGTTCCCCACGTACGTAATGGCACGACCGACCTGATCCGCGCCAAGATAGCCCAGTGCCGTCTGCGCCACCATCACCATGACCCACAAGGATCCCATCATCAAACCTCCTTTTTCAATGCTCAACGCTAAATATACAGGGGAACCCCCGTTCGTGTCAACCAGCGTGAGGTCGTTTCACATGTGTTCTTCCGGGGTTGCGTGGTATCCTGCTTTCTCAATGGCCTGGATGTAGCGCTCCAGGGTCTCCTCTTCTGGAGCAAGAAACACGGCACGTGCATCTTCCAGAGAGACCTGGACCTGCTGGGCACCGGCCCGCTCCAGGACCCGTGTGACTGCGCGCACACATCCCTCGCAGGTCATGCCCTCCACGCGAAGCACCACGGTTTTCACGGATGAACCTCCTTTTGGGGTGGGGGGTTTGTTTTGAATCTTCTGGGGTGCCATGGAGAAGTCCATTCGGCACCCAGAGGAATCCGATGCCATCCCTCCGGTGGTAGCATCTCATGAAGCGTCAAAGACCGGTAGGGTTCTGGAAGAGGATAGGGCTGGACCCCTCCGAGAGGGGGGCGAACTTCCAGGGGGATATACC
>JALUJC010000215.1 GCA_027053375.1 Caldifarciminota bacterium | reverse complement strand
GATCACCTGGTTGCTGATCGGGAATCCCAACGTGGGGAAAAGTCTGCTTTTCCATCATCTCACCGGGCGATATGTGACGGTCTCCAACTATACCGGGACCACTGTGGGAATTACCACGGGAAGGGCGCGGGACGGGAAGGGGATGGTGGTGGATGCACCTGGAATCCGCAGTCTGCTTCCGGCCAGCGAAGACGAGACCGTCACCCGCGACCTGCTCCTGGAACATCCAGACGCCCGCGTGATCGTGGTGGCGGATGCCAAGCATCTGACACGGGTGCTGGTGCTGATCGGCCAGCTTGCCCTAATGGGACACCGGATGGTGCTGGCGCTCAATCTCTGGGACGAGGCCCAGTCCAGGGGAATAGAGATTGATGTGAACCGTCTGGAACAACTCCTCGGGATTCCGGTTGTCCCCACCATCGCCCTGGACGGCACCGGAATAGACCGTCTGATGAACGCGCTGGAACGCGCCGCCCGACCCCGTTATCCCCACACCTGGAACCCGGAAGTCACACGGTGGTTCCATGCCCACCGGGAACAGGTCAACTCCCCTGCACGGGATTATCTTCTCTTTGCCTTCCTCGCGGGCGATCCCGGTGCAGAAACCGAACTCCGTCGGCTTCTTTCCGAAGAAGTGTTCCAGGAACTCCTTGCCTCCAGGGAATCACTTCGCCATCACATTGCGGAACCTATGGCGGCATGGCTTCTCACCCAGATCGGAAGGACCGCGGAACGTCTTGCCCGGGGGGTGATGGACACCTCTGCCCCCGCCCACGGACATTCCGGGTGGGTTCAGCGTCTGGATCGCTGGATGCTGCATCCCGTGGCCGGGTATGGCGTGCTTGCCGTGGTGCTACTGGCCATCTATCTCTTCGTGGGGATCTTTGGAGCGGGAACCCTGGTCAATTTCATGGAAGGTACGGTCTTCAACCAGTGGCTCAACCCCACCCTGACCCGGATCTTTTCTGCTCCGGTTATTCCCGGATGGATACGCGACTTTCTGGTGGGACCTTACGGGATCTTCACCATGGCGCTCACCTATGGCATTGCCATCATCTTTCCCATCGTGCTCACCTTTTTCCTCGCCTTTGGTTTTCTGGAGGATTCGGGGTACTTACCCCGACTCGCGGCTTTCATGGATCGGGCCTTCCGGAGCATCGGGCTCAACGGAAAGGCCGTGCTTCCCATGGTGCTGGGGCTCGGGTGCGTCACCATGGCCACGGTCACCACACGTACGCTGGAAACCCGGAGGGAACGGCTCCTGGTCACCCTTCTTCTGGCGCTGGGCGTCCCCTGCTCTGCCCAGCTGGGGGTGGTGATGGCCATGGTGGCCCAGCTGTCCTGGGTCGCCTTTGTGATCTGGGGGGGCATGATCACCTTCCACCTGTTCCTGGTGGGCTGGATCGCTGCACGGCTGCTGAAGGGGGAGCGTTCTCCCCTCATTCTGGAGCTTCCTCCGCTGCGCTGGCCAAGCGCATCCAACATCTTCTGGAAAACCCTGGCACGACTGGAATGGTACATGAAAGAGGTGCTTCCGGTGTTTATTCTGGGGACAGCACTGCTTTTCCTGATGGACCGCACCGGCCTGCTTCTCCTGATGGAGCGGCTGTTTGCACCGGTGGTGGTGCATATCCTGGGACTCCCTGCACGGGCAGCTCAGGGATTTATCATGGGCTTCCTCCGAAGGGATTACGGTGCAGCGGGATTCCTGATGCTCCAGGACCAGGGACTGCTTTCGCCTGCTCAGGTGCTGGTCAGCGTCGTGACCATCACCCTTTTCGTACCCTGTATCGCAAACTTCCTGGTGATGATCCGGGAACACGGCTGGAAAATTGCCTTTGCCATGCTGGGCGTGATCATCCCCTATGCGGTGTTCGCTGGA
The DNA here is from genome assembly GCA_027053375.1 of Caldifarciminota bacterium. Classification (GTDB taxonomy): domain Bacteria; phylum Hydrothermota; class Hydrothermia; order S141-80; family S141-80; genus JALUJC01. The sequence goes on along the minus strand of JALUJC010000215.1, from coordinate 1,056 downwards.
TGGCTCACCCGGGTGCTTCTGACAGGATGGGCACTGTGATCACCTGCGCGCTTTGTGGATACACCTTTCCGAAAACGCAGGCCTACGACAGCTGTCAGGGGTGTCCGCTGGAAAGCCTGAAAGGAAAATGCGGGTTTGCTCGCTGCCCCCGTTGCGGGCACGACAATTTGATTGAGCCCGGAGGCTGGACACAGAAACTGCGCTTCTGGTTCCAGCGAAAGAAACAAAAGGAGCGCAACGATGCTGCTTGATATTCGGAAAGAGGAAGGGCTCAAGTATCTCTGGCTGAAGGACGAGGGCTGGGAACAGGATGAGCTCAAGCCTGTGCTGAAATACAGTCTCTCCGAAGAGGACTTTCGGCACCTGGAAGCGCAGGGACTTGCACGAAAAGGGGAGGACGGATGGGCATTGACCGAATCCGGCTACCGGGAAGCCGCCCGTTTGATGCGGAGCATGCGGCTGGCGGAATGGCTCTTCCTGGAAATTCTCCGGAATCCCCGGGAAACCATGGCAGAAGCCGCCTGCAAACTGGAACATGTTCTGAACGAGGAAACCACCGACCAGGTCTGCACGCTCCTGGGGCACCCGCGGACCTGTCCCCATGGCCGCCCCATCCCCATGGGACGCTGCTGTCGTGAGCAGCGCCTGATGGTTCGCCCCCTCTTTCTCCCCCTCAGCCACCTGGAGATGGGGGAACGTGCCCGCGTGGTCTCCATCCGCGTGGAAGACCCCCGCATCCAGCACGTGCTGGCCTCCTATGGCCTCCACTCCGGTCAGGTGGTGCGTTTGAAAGAAACCCGACCCCAGATTCTCCTGGATATCGGGGGGCTCACGCTGGCCCTGGACCGGGAAGTGGCCGATCGTATCTATGTGCGACCGGTGCAATCCTCCCACCGAGGATGATGGACCTCAACCTTCTCTTTGATTCATCTGCCGGGCAAAAGCGCACCGTGCTGTTTTTGTGCACCCATAACAGCGCACGCTCCCAGATGGCAGAAGGGTGGCTCCGCCATTTGTACGGGGAGCGGTATGAAGTGTTCAGTGCCGGTACACAGC